>CBIMZH010000131.1:0-7176 GCA_966248255.1 uncultured Cellvibrio sp. | reverse complement strand
CAGGAGGTGTGTGATGTCGTCCATTCTCGTCAAAGACTATATGCAGTCCAATGTCCCTGCACTCAGGGATACTGCCAATGTCAAAGAGGTTGTCGATCACCTGTTAAATCTGGGCGTGACGGGGGCGCCGGTTATAGATAATCGCGAACATGTGGTGGGTTTTGTATCCGAACAGGACTGTATGAAGGAGATGCTTAACAGCGCCTTCTACCATGAAGAGACAGCACTGGTAACGAAAATTATGCGTACCGATGTGCTGACGGTGACACCGGAAACCAGCATTTTGGAAATCGCTGAAACCATGTTGGGCAATAAACCCAAAAATTTCCCAGTGGTCGCGGGCGGCAAGTTAGTGGGCCTGATCAACCGGCGACAAATATTGCAGGCGCTTAACAAACATATCAGTGGCAAATAGCAACTTATCTGATAAGTCCTTGTAATATCGCCCAAAAAACAACTCCCATCGCGCGAAAAGGTCGACTAAACGGCCCTTTTCGCGTAATGTAGCGCCCCAATCCAGCCGGTGCCAGGTTAGCCATAATACCAAGCATTTGCACCGGCCCAGCCCGCATTAAAAATCAACGGTAGTTTGCTACCCAGACTAAGAGCCTGATATGAATCTGAATTTTCTGGATTTTGAACAGCCTATTGCCGAACTGGAAGGCAAAATCGAAGAGTTGCAATTGGTAGGCAATAGCTCGGACGTAAATATTGCTGATGAAGTGGCCAAGTTGCGCGAAAAAAGCACAAAGCTGACCGAAAATATTTACGGCAAGCTCACTGCTTGGGACATTGTAAAAGTCGCCCGTCACCCGCAACGCCCCTATACCTCTGACTATATCTCCCGTGTATTCACTGAGTTTGATGAGCTGCACGGCGATCGTCACTTTGGCGATGACAAAGCCATTATCGGCGGCGTAGCTCGCCTGGATGGCAAGCCAGTGATGGTCATCGGCGAAGAAAAAGGCCGTACCGTACACGAGAAAGTCATGCGCAACTTTGGTATGCCTCGCCCCGAAGGCTACCGCAAAGCCCTGCGTCTGATGGAAATGGCAGAGCGCTTCAAGCTGCCAATCCTCACCCTGATTGACACCCCCGGAGCCTATCCTGGTATCGACTCGGAAGAGCGCGGCATTTCCGAATCTATTGCGCAAAACCTGGCGGTTATGTCGCGTCTGCGCACGCCCATTATTTGTACCGTAATCGGTGAAGGTTCATCCGGTGGTGCTCTGGCAATCGGTGTGGGTGACCACCTGAACATGCTCCAGTACTCCACCTACTTTGTAATTTCCCCCGAAGGCTGCGCCAACATTATTTGGAAAACTGTCGCCAAGGCGCCAGATGCTGCCCAGGCTATGGGGGTAACTTCCAAAGTGCTGATGGACTTGGGTATTGTGGATGAAACCATTCCCGAGCCATTGGGCGGCGCCCATCGCAATGTGGAAGAGATGTCGGTAAAACTGCGCGAGCGCCTGGTTGCCCAGGTGGATCGCCTGAGCAAAGAGCCACTGGATGCGCTGCTGGAGCGTCGCTCCCAGCGCTTGATGAGCTACGGCAACTAATTATTGCTTTGCTCTAGTTAGCTCCTCGCTAAAACAAAAGCCGCTTAATGCGGCTTTTGTCGTTTTTGCGGATTTAACTTACTCGTCATTTGCGCGGGCTTTTGCATCCAGCTCTTCTTTAAGTGCCGCCATGAGCACTATCGCCATAAATATCAGCAGCAGGCAAAAGGGAAAACCGAGCGAGGTAATCACATTTTGCAGTGCCGGCAAGCCGCCACCCATAAGTAAGCTGGCTGACAGTGTGCCCATGAGCAGCATCCAAAATACCCGCTGCCAGGTGTGTGAGGGCTGCTGTTGATGGCGAGTGAGCAGGTCCATCACCAGGGCGGCAGAGTCGGCCGAGGTGGTGAGGAAAATCACAATAATAATCAGGCTTAAAATCGAGGTTAACAGGCTCAGCGGGAAGTGATTCAAAAAGCTGAACAGGGCGATTGAGACGTTTTGCTCCACCTGGGAGAAGAGGTCAACCTGATGATGCATTTCCAAATCTATGGCGGAAAGGCCGAATACTGAAAACCAAATCAAGGTAAACACCAAAGGTGCACCCAGGCCGCCAACTATCACCTGGCGAATGCTGCGCCCGCGGGAAATATGGGCGATAAACAGGCCGATATAGGGCGCCCAGCTGATGGTCCAGGCCCAGTAAAACACTGTCCAGCTGCGCTGCCAGCTGGTGCCCTGATAAGCTTCAGTCCAGAAGGACATCCAGGGTAGATTCTGCAGATAGCTGCCAATATTTTGCACTGTGCCGGCCAAAATAAATTGGCTGGGGCCGAGGCTGGCAATAAATGCCAGCAGCAACAGGGCAATGGCGATATTGATGTAGGACAGGGTTTTTATGCCTCTGTCCAAACCTAGGGCGACAGAGATAGTAGCTATACCAGTAATCAGCGCCAGCACCAGCATTTGCAGCCATTCCGCTCTGGGGGTTCCCGCAACCTGCTGCAGACCGGTGGTGAGCTGCAGTGTGCCCAGGCCTAGGGAGACGGCTACGCCAAACAGTGTTCCCAGGAGTGCAACTACATCAATCGCCCAGCCCCAGGGGCCGTGGATTTTTTCGCGCAGCAGCGGATAAAACACACTGCTGATGCGCATCGGTAGGCCGCGCCTGTAACTGAAATAGCCCAGCGCCACCGCAGGCACCATAAATATGGTCCAGGTGTGCAGACCAAAGTGGTAGAGGGCGATATTCATCGCCGTTTTGGCGGCGGCGCGGGTTTCCGGCTCCACCTCCAGCAGTGGTGGTTTGTGAAAATGAGAGAGGGGCTCAGCCACGCCCCAAAACATTAATACCGTGCCTATGCCGGCGGCAAATAACATCACAAACCAGGCGCCGGTGGAGTAGGCGGGTGGTTCATGGTCTTGCCCCAACTTAATATCGCCGTAGCGACTGGCGGCCAGCCAGAGTAAAAAAATCAGTAGGCTGCTTACGCTCAGCACATAAAACCAGCCCAGATGCTTGAAGGTAAAACCGCCCAGTTGGCCAAAAAATCTGGCGAATTCCTGATGAAAGGGAATGGCGAAGGCGACAAACAAAACCCCCAGGGTGGCGGCAGTAAAAAAAATCTGTGGAATGGCGCTCAAACGGGGTTTGTTCATGCGTGGCCCTCTTATTGTTTTAGGTTGATGGTTTTTGTGGCGATGGATGTTGGCCTGGTGGCTTTTGTTGTGATGAATCCTTGAGCTCTGTGTGCGGGTGCAGCAGCTGTTTAAAGCTGGGTAATTCCTGCAGTGGTGCCAGCGCCGGGTCGGCGGCTATGGCTTCGCGATAGGAGTCGGCGCGGCTGAGGGTTTCCTGCAAATAATGCAGCGCCTCGTCTTTTTGCTCCAGGCAGGTGTAGGCACAGGCCAGCTGGTAAAAGGCGTGGGCATTGTCCGCATCCTGGCGCAGCGCCTGCTGGCAGAGGTTGATCGCCCATTGCGGTTCGCTCAGCTCCAGTACCGCGTCGGCCTTGTAGGTCAGCGCTTCGCAGTCATCGGGTTTTAATTGCAGTATGCGATCGTAAATGGGCAGCTTGTTGGCGGCGGCATTTTCCTGGGCGGCGCGCAGCCACAGCGAGTGAATCTCCTGGGTGCGCTCAATCTCTTCGCGGTTTTGGTCTATATGCCGGGTTTTTTGGCTAAGCTGCTTTTCAATTTCGCGCAGCCGTGTTTCATAGGTATCAATTAACTTGCCGATTTCACTATCGGCCAGGTTGCGCATCCGCTCTTTAATTTCGCGAATCGAAGTCCAGCCTACCACCACCAAAATCGAACTGACCCCGGCGATCAAATAAAAAAAGTAGGTGATGGTGTTGGTGGCGTAGGTCACCCCCTTGTCCACCGAGTCCAGCTGACGGTCGGTGATTTGCTGATTGATTTCTATGCGCTGGTTGGCCATGTCGATGCGCAGCTGCTTGAGTTCATCCAGCACATAGCGCTCAACAAAGGGTGTGTAAAGCGGCTGCTGCAGCTGATCGACCTTTTGCTGATTTTTTTCGTGCTGATGGCTTTGTTGCTGTGCCTGGCTATTGTTGTCTGCCAGGCAAAAACTGCTGCCCAGCAACAGGCTAAGCAGCAGTAACAGGTGCGCGGGTTTCGGCATGGCCATGGCCCTGGTTATTCGTTAATAGTGTCGGCTTCCAGTTCGTAGGCACCCTCGGCGTTGTGCACTTCCTTGCCGTGCAGCGGAGGGTTAAACACGCAGGCCATTTTCATTTCCTGAAAAGCGCGCAGTATGTGTTTGTCGTGTTTGTCCAGCACATAAAGTGTGCCTGGTGTTATTGGGTGAATTTTGCCTGTGGCCAGGTCTTCAATTTCGCCCTGTCCGCTAATGCAATAAACCGATTCAAAATGGTTTTGGTAGTGCATATGCAATTCGGCATTGCAGTAGATGGTGGTGATGTGAAAAGAAAAGCCTACCTGGTCATCTTTAAGCAGCAGGCGAGTGCTTTCCCAGCCCTGGGATACCACGCGGCGCGATGTTTGTTCTGCAGTTTGTAATTGACGCACTAACATAAAAATTCCTCGCAAATAAATAGGCGGCAGCCGCACCAAAAGGTTTTGCTGCGTCGCCAGGAAAATAATTCAGGAAAAAGATTTAGCCAGCTTTGCTGACCGACTGGTGGGTAAATACCTGGTGAATACTATGCTCGAGAATATCCAGGCCTTTAATCAGATCCTGCTCGCTGATGGTGAGTGGGCAGAGGCATTTAACCACTTGGCCGCGATTGCCCGAGGTTTCAATAATCAGGCCGCGTACAAACGCGGCGCGACTAATCTGCTCGGCAATATCGCCATTGCGGCACTCCAACCCCTGCATAAAACCGCGGCCCTTGGGGCGCAATTCGGTTACGCCAAATTGCTCGCTGATCGTCTTTAAGCGCTGAGTGATAAGTGTGGCTTTGCTGCGAATTTCCTCGGCAAACGCATCGGAATACCAATAGTGTTCCAGTGCCGCAGTGGCGGTGACAAAGGCGTGATTGTTGCCGCGAAAAGTGCCGTTGTGCTCGCCCGGCTGCCACTGGTCCAGCTCGGGTTTGATGAGTACCAGAGCCATGGGCAGGCCGTAGCCGCTGAGGGATTTGGACAGAGTAATAATGTCTGGCTGAATGCCGCTGGGCTCAAAGCTGAAGAAGGTGCCGGTGCGGCCACAGCCGGCTTGTATGTCATCGACAATCAGCAACATCTCGTGTTTGCGACAGAGTTTTTCCAGGCCTTGCAGCCAGGTCTTCTCGGCGACATTCAAACCGCCTTCGCCTTGCAGTGCCTCGACAATCACCGCCGCAGGGCGATCCACGCCACTGGAAGGATCGGCCAACAACTTATCCATCATTTTTAAGGTGTCGACATCGCGACCGTGGTAGCCGCAGAAGGGCATGCGGGTGACATTGTTCAGCTCCACACCGGCGCCGCCGCGGTGATGCTGATTGCCGGTAGCGGCTACTGCACCCAGGGATACACCGTGAAAACCGTTGGTAAAGGCGATGACATTGCGGCGGCCGGTTACCTTGCGCGCGATCTTGAGCGCGGCCTCTACCGCATTGGTACCGGTGGGGCCGGTAAATTGCAGGCGGTAGTCCAGTTCGCGCGGGGCCAGTATTAAATCGCGGAAGGCCTGTAAAAATTTGCCCTTGGCGTCCGTGTGTAAATCCAGGCCATGGGTGATGCCGTCCTGCTCTATATAGTCGAGCAGGGCTTTTTTTAATAAGGGGTTGTTGTGCCCGTAGTTAAGTGAGCCGGCGCCGGCGAGAAAATCCAGATAGGCCTTGCCTTCGGCGTCGTACATATAGCTGCCGCGGGCGCGTTCGAAGATCACAGGGAAGGCGCGGGCGTAGCTTTGAACAGCAGATTCCATAGCGTTAAAAATGGTCATGACAGTTCCTCTTTGATTGTGCTGGGGTTGTGCCGGTTGCTGCTGCGGGCAGCGGCAGCGGTCGGCTAAGCAAAAGTTAGGGGATTAGGGTGTGGCGCTAGAGGCTGAAGGGGCCAATGCGCAACAGGTGTTCCTCCGGGTGGTCGCCACCAAAATGGCGCTCGCGTTCAAACCAAACGGCAGACTCAAGCTTGGTACCCAGCTCGCTGGCCAGGCTTTTAAACAGGGCCCAGGAGGCCTGGTTGTCGGGGGTTATGGTGGTTTCCAAAAAATTCACCTGGCGCTCGCGCAACTGGTGCAGCAGGGCTTTGAGCATATTTTTAGCCAGGCCCTGGCCGCGCTGGCTTTCGGCAATGGCCACCTGCCAGATAAACAGGGTGTTGGCTTTGGAGGGGGGTAGGTAACCCGAGACAAAACCCACCAGCTGGCCGCGCAGTTCGGCGGCAACGCAGGTGTCGCGAAAATGGGTGCACTGCAGCAGGTTGCAGTAGAGGGAGTTGGGGTCCAGTGGGCTGCAGTTGGCAACTAGCTGATTCAGCGTTGGTCCATCTTCGGCGATGGGTTTGCGCAGGCTGGGATAGTCATTCATAACCTGGGGGCTGGTGCGCACATCCATTGGCGCTTGCCATTAAAAATCCTCTTTATATACCTAAATGCATAGATATCTAATTAATATTTTATTTCATTAAATTGCAATAATTTCCATTTAATCAGCAATATAAGGCTTTTTGTGCCAAGTAATGAAATTTAAAATGCATAGTACACTAAATAAAATATTTTGGCTAATAAATGCCCTGCTCGGCCTGTGCGCACGGATTCTTTGGTGGTAAAAAAAGAGGGGTTAGTTGTAAAGCGCGCCCAGGCTGTCCAGGTGAATTAGATAGAGGCGCAGGTCCAGCTCGTACTGGTGGTAGTTGGGTTCGATATGGCGGCAGAGCTGGTAAAAAGCCTTGTTGTGCTCCTTCTCTTTAAAGTGCGCCAGCTCGTGGGCGAGAATCATGCGCAAAAAAGCCTCGGGCACGGCGCGGAACAGGCTGGCGACTTTGATCTCGTTGACGCTCTTAAGCTTGTTGCCCTGTACCCGGGAGATAAAGTGATGCTGGCCTAGCGCGTGTTGGATGACCTTGATTTTGTTGTCAAAGCTCACTCGCGCCAGCGGTGGGGCATTGCGCATCGACTGGTTTTTCATCTCCATGGTGTAGTCATAAAGCGCGGCATCGCTGCGCACCTGGTGGGCATCCGGGTAGCGCTTAAGCAAAA
>CBIMZH010000130.1:0-7196 GCA_966248255.1 uncultured Cellvibrio sp. | reverse complement strand
TTCATCTGCGGTTTTGACTTGCTCGGCTATCTTGGGTTTGGCCCTGGGTACGGGCATTATTTTTTATTACGAATACCTGCACCAGCCGCAACAGCTGGTGTTTATCGGCGGCCTCTACACGCTGCTGACATTGGGCGCCTGGTATTACCGCCGCGCGGCTTGAGCGCCTGGGGTGAGGCTTTACAAAACAACATTTTAATTTAGCTGATAAAGGGAATAGCAAAATGGGCAGATTAAAGCGCTTGGGTATGCTGGCTGTTTTAACAGTTGGTTTAATTACAGGTTGTGATAAACAAGCGGAGGCGCCCAAGCAAAGCAGCGCCAATAAGCCAGTCGCGACTACCAGCGTCGCAGCGCCAGTCAATGAAGTAAAGGACGGCTGGGAAGCGCACCTGGATGATTTCCCCAAAGGCTGGATAGCCGCCGAAGCCCCGCTGTATATTCGCTTTACTCACCCGGTGGTCAGCCAGGAGCAGGTGGATAAAGCTTTTAATCCCGAGCAGCTCAAATGGGACTTAAAAATCCCCCTCAATCTGGTGTTTACTTCGCCCACAGAATTGCGCATTAGCCCCGCCGAGCGTTTGCCCAGCGATACACTTATTCGTTTGCGCCTTAGCGCCCAGGGTTTGGATGGGGTAGATAAAACCCTGGATGACTTCGCCTTTGAAGTGCACACCATCAAACAGGATTTTGATTTAAAGGTTAACGGCCTGGTGGCGCTGGAGAGCGATGACGCGCTAATGCAACTCACAGGTTCAGTGGAGACCGATGACACGGCTGAGCTGGACAATATCAAACATCTGCTCAGCGCCAAGGTCAATGGCAGCAAGCTGGAAATTGAATGGACTCAGGAGAGCAACCGCACTACCAATCGCTTTACTATCAATAATATCGAGCGTCAGGATCAGCCGGGTGTGTTGCATCTGGACTGGGACGGCAGTGCCATAGGTTCAACGGATAAAGGCGGGCGCGATATCCCAGTGCCCGCTCGCGCCGCTTTTACTATTACCGCCGCTAGCGTAATGCGCCTGCCGGAAACCCATATCGAAGTTCAATTTTCCGATGACCTGGCAGCCAATCAAAATTTGCGCGGCCTGGTTAGTTTTGCCGGTGAGAGCAATATTAAAACCGAGGTGGAGGGTTCAACTTTAAAAGTGTATCCGCGCAAGCTGGAATCCGGCGTGCAGGAGCTGGTGATTAACCGCAGCATTCGCAGCAAAAAACAGCGCATGCTCGCCGAGGAATATCGCCAAAGCCTGGTGCTGGAATTGGTGAAACCCAGTGTTAATTTTGTGGGTGGCAGCGCAATTTTACCGCCCGCCGGGCAGATCTCTGTGCCCTTTGAAGCCGCCGGGGTGGATTCGGTACAAATAATTGCCTTTAAAGTGTTTGCCAATAATGTCGGTGAATACCTGCAGGACAATACCCTGACCAGCGCTAACGCCGATGGTCAAACCGGGCGCTATCTGTGGCGTAAAGTTTATCGCCTGCCGGAAATTCCCAAGGATAAAAAACAGCGCTACAACCTCGACCTCACCCAGCTGATGGCGCAGCACCCGGAGGGCATAGTGCGCCTGGAGTTGCGCATTGACCGCAGCAACACTATTTACCAGTGCGATCAAACTCGCCCCAGCGAACCTGTCACCGCCATGCCCAGCGATAGCGAAGGTGAAAGCTATTACGACGAGGAAAATAATGAGCCAGCCTGGTACAACGAATACTATGGCTCCAGCGGCTATTACAACTACAGCGAGCGCAATAACCCCTGTAGTGATATGTATTATTCCTATGGCTCCAATGCGCGCGCCGCGCGCAATTTCTTTGTCTCCAATATTGGCCTTATGGCCAAGCGCGGCGATGGCAAACAGTTAAACGTTATTGCCACCGCACTGGACAGCGCCAGCCCGCTGAGTAATGTGCAGATCACCGCCTACAACTATCAACTGCAGCCTATAGGCACAGGCACCACCGACAGCTATGGCATGGTGCAAATGGATACTGATGGCCAGCCGTTTTATATCCAGGCGCGCGATGGTGAGCAATTGGGTTATTTGCGCATGCGCAAAAACGAAGCCCTGCCCACCAATCAATTTGATGTCAGTGGTGAGCAAATTAAAGCCGGTTTAAAAGGCGCGATTTATGGCGAGCGCGATGTCTGGCGCCCGGGCGATGATGTGTTCCTCACTTTTGTGCTCGAGGACAAAACCAAACAGTTGCCGCCCAAGCACCCGGCAACTTTGGATGTATTTGATCCGCGCGGAAAAAAAGTTGTTGCGCAAACCAATGTGCAACCGCTCAATGGTTTTTACACCTTTAAATTTGCCACCGATGAAAGCGCGCCCACGGGCAACTATCGCGCCGTGGTCCATGTGGGCAACCGCTATTTTGACAAGCTGTTAAAAATTGAAACCATTACTCCCAATCGCATTAAAGTCGAACTTACGCCGGAAGTGACGCCTTTAAGTGTGGCAAGCATGCCGACCAAGGTGGAATTGTTTGCCCAGTGGTTGCAGGGTGCCACTGCCAAAAATTTAAAAGCCGACAGCGAATTAAAATTGCAGCCGCGCAAAACCCAGTTCCCAGGTTTTGCCCAGTTTGTCTTTGATGACGAAGCGCGCAGCTTTACCGGCTCCAGCCAAAAAGTGTTTGACGGCAAGCTGGATGAAAAAGGTAAAGCCAGCTTCCCGCTGGATATCAAACTCAGCTCGCCGCCGCCCGGCATGCTTACCGCGCAATTTGTTACTCGCGTATTTGAGGAGAGCGGCAACTTCAGCACTATTTTGCGCCCCTATGAATTACATCCTTTTAGCGCCTGGGTGGGGCTGAATATTCCCAAGGGCAATGGCTATATGGATGCCATCAGTCGCAATGAAGATCACCAGGTGCTGGTGCAGTCGCTGGATGATGGCGGTAAGCCCCTGGCCAAGCGCCATGTGCAAATCAGCGTGCATGAAATTGGCTGGCGCTGGTGGTGGGATGAAGACGAAGACAATATCGCTGACTATATCAACAACCACAGCTACCGCGCGGTGACGCGCGAGGATCTGGTTACCGATGATAATGGTCGCCTGGTGTGGAAGCTGGAAAAAAATAAATACGACTGGGGTCGCCACCTGGTGCGCGTCTGTGATCTGGATGCCGACAGCGACGAGGGTCACTGCGCCAGTAAAGTCGTTTATTTGGGCTGGAGTTGGGACAGAGGCTTAAAATCCGATGCCGCCACCCAGTTGATGATGTCCACCGATAAAGCCAGTTATCAAGTGGGCGAGACAGCAAAAATTCGCCTGCCCAATGCCACCGAGGGCCGCGTGCTGCTCAGCCTGGAAAATGGCAGTCGTGTATTGCAAAGCCGCTGGCTTGATTTGCAGCCCAATCAAACCGATATAGATATTCCGGTTACCGCCGATATGGCGCCCAATGTGTACGCCAATATCGCGATCATTCTGCCCCACCAAAAACGCGTAGCGGAAACGCCTATGCGCCTTTACGGCATAGTGCCGATTCTGGTGGAAAATCCGCAGACGCGTTTAGTGCCGCAAGTGGAGGTGCCGGAAAAAGTTCGCCCCGAAAGTGAATTTAGCATCAAGGTCAGCGAGCAGCAGGGGCGCGCTATGACTTACACCTTGGCGGTGGTGGATGAAGGCCTGCTGGGGCTGACTAATTTCCACGCGCCGGATCTGCACGATAACTTCTTTAAACGCGAAGCCCTGGGCGTGCGCACCTGGGATCTGTTTGATCAGGTGGTGGGTGGCTATGGCGCCTCCCTGGAGCGGGTGTTGGCCATTGGTGGTTCCGATGCCGCTCAGGATGCCGAGCGCAAACGCCGCGAGCGCCGCTTCCCGCCGGTAGTTAAATTCCTTGGCGCCTTTGAATTAAAAGCCGGTGAAAGCCGCGAGCATAAAGTGAAGCTGCCACCCTATATGGGCGCGGTGCGGGTCATGCTGGTTGCAGGTGATACCACCAGTGCAAATACAACCAAAGAAACTGCCTACGGCAGCAGCGAAAAAACCGTCACTGTCACCCAGCCAGTCACCCTGTTTGCCACTCTGCCCAGAGTGCTTGGTCCGGGCGAAGAAGTCGCTTTGCCAGTGAATGTATTTATTAGCGATGCCGCTTATCAGGATGTAAGCATTAAAGCCGAAGCCAATGAAATTTTTACGGTGATCAAAGGCGAAGACTCGCTGCACTTTAGTGAGCCTGGCGATGCTATCGCCATACTGCGTTTAAAAGTCAACGATCGCATCGGTAAAGGCCATGTCAAAGTCACTGCGGTTTCCGGCAATGAATCTGCCGAGCAGGAAATTTATATAGATTCCCGCTCCGCCAATTTGCCCGCGACTGTATCTGAAGCCAAGGTGCTGCAGCCGGGCGAAACCTGGGAGTCGCCGCTGGCAGCCAACGGTATGCTCGGCACCAATCAGGCGAGCTTTGAAGTGAGCAGCCTGCCGCCGCTCAATTTGGAGCAGCGTTTGCAATATCTGATTCAATATCCGCACGGCTGTGTGGAACAGACCACGTCATCTGTCTTCCCGCAATTGCATTTAAAAGACATCAGCCAATTAAGTGATGCGCAAAAAGAAGAGATCGACAGCAATATTGCTGCGGGTATTAAACGCCTGCTGCGCTTCCAGCAGCCCAGCGGTGGCTTCAGCTATTGGCCGGGGGATTCCTATGTAAACGACTGGGCGAGCAATTACGCCGGTCACTTTTTAGTGGAGGCCAAGCGCGCCGGTTACAACGTGCCCAGCGCTATGTTCGACAACTGGGTGAAGTACCAGCGCAATGCTGCGCGCAATACCCATGTTGAAGGTCACCACTATTACTACGACGAGTCTGTGTTGGCCTATCGCCTTTATACTCTGGCGATGGCCGATAAGGCTGAACTGCCAGCCATGAACCGTTTGCGTGAAGTGTTTAAAGCCAGCGGCGAAAAAGAAATTATGTATTACCGCGCCCCCGCGCGCTGGTTGTTGGCGTTGGCCTATTTGCAAATAGGGCTAAAAGACGCAGCCCAGGATGTGCTGGGTGAAGTAAGTGCCGCCACTGTGCCCGAGTACGATGACTGGGGTTACACCTATGGCTCGGATATGCGCGACCGCAGTATTTTGCTGATGGCGCTTAACCAAATGCCTGAGCACAGTGAACAGGCCTGGAAGCTGGCCATTGATCAAGCCAATTTGTTGTCATCCAAAGGTTGGTACTCCACCCAGAGTATCGCCTGGGGCCTGCTTGCCATGAGCGACTTTGCCGCGAAAAATGGCGCTGCATCCGGTGAAATGAAATTCGCTTACAAAGCCGAAGGTGCAGCGGATTGGGTGACTAAATCCACTGCCCAGGTGTTTTTCAATCAGGATATAGACTCACCCAAAATTACGTTGCGCAATGATCAGGACAAGCCATTGCATGTGTTGGTAAGCAATCGCGGTATTCCGGCAAACCTCTACGAGGAACCGGGTCAATCCGGTTTGCGTATGGAGGTGCAGTTTATGGCGCTGGACAACAAGCCGCTGGATGTATTGCAGTTGCCCCAAGGCCAGGACTTTGTTGCTGAAGTGACTGTCTCCGCCAACTTCGATCAAATGGCCAAGCGCCGCATTGAAGACATAGCGCTAAGCGCGGTAGTGCCCAGCGGCTGGCAAATTCGCAACGAGCGGTTGGAAGGCTCCGAGTTGCCCAAAGGCATAGACTATATGGACATTCGCGACGACCGCGTGCTCGCTTACTTCAGCCTCTGGCGCGACTACTACTGGTACTACCGCTACCAGGACCGCAACCGCACCAGCGTCACCTTGCGCATCATCCTCAACGCCAGCTACGCCGGTAAATTCTATTTGCCCGGCTGGAATGTCTCCGCCATGTACGACGAAAGCCTGTTTGCCAAAAACAAAGGCAACTGGGTTGAGGTAGTGGGTAAGAAATAAAACACCTTGCCCCCGCAGTGAAAACTGCGGGGGCAATTTTTTTATGGGTAGGCGCAAGATAAAAATTAGAACGGAGATAAACATATGGCCATAAAAATTTCAGCCTCCAAAAGATACAAATTCGGCTTAGGCGCAATTCTCGCAGTAACCGGTTTGGTGATTTCCTCTGGCTTGGTATTTGCCGAGGAAATTAAATTAACTAAGCCGGTGCAAATTGAATCTGGCCTGCTGCAGGGCAAAATCGAAGGCCAGGTGAAAATCTATGCGGGAATCCCCTATGCAGCGCCTCCCGTTGATCAATGGCGTTGGCGTGAGCCTCAGCCAGTAAAACCATGGCAGGGGTTGCGCCAAACTACTAAGTTTTCGCCCGTCTGCCGCCAGACTGCACCCTGGATGCAAGAGCCGCAAAGCGAAGACTGCCTCTACTTAAACATCTGGGCGCCGCGGCAAACGCAAAAAAAATTGCCGGTGATGGTGTGGCTTCACGGCGGCGGGTTGTTTGGCGGTTCGGGTTCGCAAACCAATTACTCGGGTGAAATGCTGGTCACTAAAGGCGTGATTCTGGTCACCCTGAATTATCGTCTGGGGGTATTGGGGTTTTTCGCCCATCCAGATTTGGCTGAGGAAACAAAAGGCCAGTTGCTGGGTAATCAGGGGATACTCGATCAGATTGCCGCGCTCAACTGGGTGAAGCGAAATATTTCTGCCTTTGGCGGCGACCCAAAAAATGTAACTATTTTTGGTGAATCTGCCGGTGCCGAGTCTGTGGCTGTGCTGTTAATGTCGCCTGCGGCTAAAGGCTTTTTTCATCGCGCGATTGCCCAAAGTGGCAATTATATGGTGCCGCTCAATGCGGCTGAATCAGGTCTTTATGACTTGACCCGCGCCCAGCAAAAAGCTCAAGCCTTTGGGCAAACCTTAGGGGCGGCAAGCTTAATTAAGTTGCGCCAACTCAAGACTGAACAACTCCTGGCGCAACCCTGGTCTCCCTGGACGCTCAGCGATCAAAAAGTTGTGGTGGGCGATATGCTCAGCCTTTATCAACAGGGTGCACAAAATACTGTGCCGCTACTGCTTGGTTGGAACGCCGATGAGGGGCGAGATCTGGCGCCGGAAATTCTTGCCACCGGAGAATTTAAGCTGAGCAATTATCAAATGCTAATGCAAAAAATGCTCGGCAGAGAATTATCGCCAGCAATGCGCGGCGCTTACATCGCGCAAGATGATAGCCAGGCCAAAGCGGTTATAGACAGGTTTACCAGCGACTACTGGGGC
>CBIMZH010000129.1:0-7198 GCA_966248255.1 uncultured Cellvibrio sp. | reverse complement strand
CTGTGCCAATTCAACATAAGTAGCGCCATAAGGAAAAACGGAATATGTACCACCCAGAGCCCCAGAGCAGGATTGAGATTACCTTTTACCAGTGCTGAGCGCGCATTAATCAAAAACGCCAAATAAAACACATACACCAGAATCGCTGGCAGCATTTTTAAATAGCGCCCCTGGCGCGGATTGGTTTTACTCAACGGAACCGCCAACAGCGCACCTATCAGCACCATCAAGGGCATGGATAGTCGCCACTGCAGAGTGGCAATACTTTCGCGATCATCCGCTTTGATTAAATCCAGCGTGGACTTGGCATCGGTGGCCAGGCTGACAGTGTCACTGGCTTCGCTTGCCGGTGGCAGATAGCGCCCCCAATCTTCAAATTGGGTAACACTAAACTCGGCAGAGCCCGGCTGCCCTTCGTAGCGATAACCCTTGTGCAGAATCATGTATTGCTGACCGTATTCGGGAAAGTAGGCCTGGGTACCCGACTCAGCCACCACAATACTCGGGCCATTGGGGGAGTCCGACTGGGCGACAAAGACGTTCGTTAACTGCTTGCGATTGGACGACATGGATTCCACATAAGTCATCACCTTGCCACCACTTAAGTTTTGAAAGCGCCCCTCCTGAAGACTGTCGAATTCGCTGCGACTGGCCTGCTCGGTAAATATTTTCTCCGCATACTGAGCGCCTATGGGGCTCAACCAAAAACTGAAAGTGCCCACAATCAGCGCCAGCGCGCCAGCGGGAATCAGCGTCAGGCGCATCAATTTGCCCGGACTAATACCGCAGGCGAATAACACCACCATTTCACTTTCCATGTACATGCGGCCATAGGCGAGCAGAATCGCCAAGTAAAAACCAAGCGGTAGAATTAGCTCAAGCAAACTGGTCATACGGTAACCAATCAGGGTAAAAAGAATGTCGATAGACAACTTCCCCTGAGCCGCCTGATCCAGATAGCTACTAAATTTGCTGGTAAGAAAAATAGTGAATAGCACCGCGGTAACCGCCAGCGTGGTAAACACTAGATCGCGCGCTAAATAGCGAAAAATGATCAACGCATTATTCCTGTTGTGCACAGTTGAATTTCAAACAGGCCCCTGCCCGACACCAACACCTGGCGGTATCAATGCAAACTTTAGGGCGCAGCCAAATGGTCACTGGGAAAGACCACAAAAAATGACTTTTCTCCCAGTTTATTTCTGGCATTTTGCTGCCAAGGGCCACATAAATTGTGGCATTATCACGTACAAACATTAATTTGTCTTGAACCAATTTATGTTGATATTCCCCCTTCCATTGCCGGACAAATGTAAAGGTTAAACAATGAGCAACGCCAAACCTGCCGCGACCAAAAGCCCCAAAGCTACAGGCATTCAATTCGCCGCCAAAGTTGTCGACCCTATCAAGCAGAGCAGCGACGTCCTAATTGTCACCTGCGCCGAAGGCCTGCAGCTGAGCGCTGCCGCCAAAGCCATTAACGAAGCAGATGCCGGCCAGCTGGAGCAGCTGCTCAAGCGCGAAAAATTTCAAGGTAAGCCAGGCCAGTGCCTGCTGCTGATTAACCCCCAGGGTATTAGCGCTCACCGCCTGCTGGTATTGGGTGTTGGCGCGATCAAAGATGGCAAGTTAAACGCCGATAACCTGCGCAAAGCGCTGCAAAAGATTCCCGACGCGGTTAAGTCCACTCCGGCCAGCGACCTCTGCCTGTGTCTGAGCGAGCTGAATGTTGAAGGTCAAAGCAGTGAATGGTCCGCGCGCCTGCTGGCTGAAACCCTCAGCCAACTTGACTACCGCGCCGACCAGCTGAAAAGCAAACCAGCGGAACTGAGCCTGGCACTTAAAAAAGTCACCCTGGGTGCCAGCAAGGCGCAGCTGAACGCGGCAAGCAAAGGCTTAACTCTGGGCGCTGCCATAGGCAAAGGCGTTAACCTGACCCGCGAACTGGGCGACCTGCCCAGCAACATCTGCACCCCCAGCTATCTTGCCGACAAAGCCAAACACATGGCGCGTGGCCAAGCCAAGCTGAACGTTAAGGTGTTGGAAGAAAAAGAGATGCGCGAGCTGGGCATGGGGTCACTGCTCTCGGTCGCCGCCGGCAGCGACCAACCCGCCAAGTTGATTGTGTTTGAATACAAAGGCGGCCATAAAAAAGATGCTCCCTACGCCCTGGTCGGCAAAGGTATAACCTTCGATACCGGTGGCATCAGCCTCAAGCCAGGCCCAGGCATGGATGAGATGAAATACGATATGTGCGGCGCTGCCAGCGTGTTCGGCACTTTCCTAACCCTGATCACACTGCAACCCGCACTTAACGTGGTAGGTGTTGTAGCCGCTACCGAAAACATGCCCAGCGGCAAAGCCACCAAGCCAGGTGACATAGTCACCTCAATGTCAGGCCAGACCATTGAAATACTTAACACAGATGCGGAAGGCCGCCTGGTATTGTGCGATGCCCTCACCTACACCGAGCGCTTCAAACCCAAAACTGTGGTGGACATTGCCACCTTGACTGGCGCCTGCGTGATCGCCCTGGGCACTCACGCTACCGGCCTGTTCAGCAACAATGAAGGCCTGGCCAAAGACCTGCTCGCCGCTGGTGAACAGGCCGGTGATCGCGCCTGGCAAATGCCCATCTGGGATGACTACCAAAAGCAGCTGGATAGCAATTTTGCCGATATGGCCAATATCGGCGGCAAAGAAGGCGGCAGCATTACCGCCGCTTGCTTCCTCGCGCGCTACACCAAAAAGTTTGCCTGGGCGCACCTGGATATCGCCGGAACCGCCTGGCGCTCTGGCGCTGCCAAAGGTGCCACCGGGCGCCCCGTGGGCCTGTTGGTGCAATACCTGCTCAACCAGGTGAAATAAGCCTGCATGACCCAGGTAGATTTTTACGTACTGCCAGAAACAACCAGCGAAGCCCGCTGGTTGTTTGCCTGCCGCCTGATTGAAAAGGTCCAGCGACTGGATATGGATATTCTGGTCACCCTGGATAACCAGCAGGAAGCAGAGGCCTTTGATGAGTTACTCTGGACATTTAAGCCCGAGAGCTTTATCCCCCATCAATTGCTCGGGGAAAAATCCGGCCAGGTGGATATTGGCTATGGCAATAACCCAGGCGATCATCAGGGTTTGCTGATTAATTTGAGTGGGCAGATTCCCGAATATTTCAGCCGTTTTCAGCGTTTGAGTGAAATCGTAGTACAGGAGCCAGCATCTCTGGCACTCAGCCGCGAGCGCTACAGCTTTTACAAAAGCCGCGGTCATTCACTAGAGACGCGCAAAATTTAACTCAACTATTAACGCAACCACTAGCGCAACGTTTTTGTTTGGACAGAGCAGCAATAATCACTATGAGCCAGAGCCACAAAACCAAAGAGGAAATACTGCACGAGCTGGAGTCCATAAAAGGGCTTCTACTTGAAGAGGATGATATTCCGCTGCTGCAGGAGCTTGAACATCAGTTAATTGAAGAGCTGAGCAGCCACAAGGCCGCCGATTCACCCAAACAGGATCTGCCACTGGATCAGGACTTCGCCCTGAGCCGCGCACCTACCGCCCTACCCGGGCAAGGCGCCTTATTTGACGAACCCTTGGACCCGGAGATTTTTGCCGAAGCCGCCCCCGTCAAACCAGCAGTGAGCGCCCCCGCAGCCAACACATCGCCAGCCAATTCGCGCATTCCCACCAAGGCACTGGGAGAAAACCCCTTTCTACCTCAGCATATTCGCGCGCGCCTGCACGGCAATAACCCGCCGCCACTTTATGACTTTAATACTGCAGGGCAAGCATCCAACCTGGGCAAACTAAAAGACGCCAAAGCCAACCCATCGCGACAGCAACTGATTAGAGAAGTCCTTGCCGCTGTTATGCCGCAAATCGAACAGGAGCTTAAACATCGCCTTTACAGCATGAGCGTTAGCGATTTGGAAAAGTTGCTGGAAGACGATCTTTAACCCACTCGCTTTGTCTATCAGTCAGCCCGCAGTTCGCGCGCGGGCTTGACCTGACCAAAGGCCCAAATTGCAATCAGCACCAGAAACACATTAACCAAAAACACCTGATGGTAACCCAGTGTATCTGCCACCAGGCCCACCATCAAGCTGCTGAATAAATTTCCAATATGGGTGGTATTGGTATAAATCGCCGAAGCCACACCCGAGCGCCCCGGCAGCAGATCCTGCACCACCGACACCCCAAGCCCCGCCAGCAAACCGATAAAAATCGCGTTGAACAATTGCAGCGCGAACAGATGCCACAACTCGGTCGCCCAGTAGATCCCCAGATAGAGCAATAGCGCCGCCAAACCCGCCGCGCGAATCAATTGAATGAGAGGTATGCGCGCGGCATAAAAGCCTGCCAGCAGCATAAACGGCACTTCCAGCGCGGCAGTGGTACCCATCACCATACCCATCCAGCTGGGGTCCAACCCCAGGCCATCTTTGAGGTGAATAGGCAGGCTGATTAAATAGGCATTATTAACCCCCCAGAGCAGGGAAAAACCCAACACACAAAGCGCCAGCGAACGCTTAAGTGCCGGGCTCATCGCCGCGGCCTCTGCTGCTACTGCATTGTCTTGCGCCTTGCCCCCGGCATGCTTGTTAAGTGCAGGGAGAAACTTGAGACTGGCCACTGCGACCAACACAAAGACCAGGGCTGCAATTGCATAGGCCCAATCAAAACCCCACTTGGTCGCCATTAAAAAGCCCAGCGGCGGCCCCACTACCCAGGCAAAGGCGATTTGTGCGCGCACCAGCGAATTAAACAGCGGGATGCGCTCCAGTGGCAGGGCCAAATCAGCATAATCCAGGCTATAGGCCAGCAGTTGCGAATAGGCCACCAGCGCCAGGCTGAAAATAACCACCGCCGTAAAAGCGACCACACCATAGTGACGAGAAAAAGCAAAAACCAGGCAAGCCAGCGCGCCCAGTAGACAAAAGCCAGCCACCAGCGGACGGCGATCCGGCTGACGATCCGACCAGTGACCTATCCAGTGGTTGTAAGCAATACTCGCCAGCGCCATACCGGCAAACGGCAGGCCCACCAGCAGCGGCCGCACCGACAACTCCTTAGCCAAAAACAAACTAAAACTGGGCAGCACCAGTGCCCCCACAGCGCCCAGGGCAAAGGTCAGCAAATAAATACCCAGCGCCGCAGGGCGAAATAGAATCGAATTCAACACAAGTACCCAAGTGATTCAAATAGAACACGCATAATAGCGCAAAGTGTTAATCGCCTAAATTGCCGCCAGCGCGATTAAATCCGTGGCAACAGGGTATAATTGCGCCCTTGTCATTTTTGAGCATTCGCCATGCACTGCATCAGCATTCAGATTCAACCGAAATTTGCGCGCGAGTTTGATCGCGAGGCCTTTTTAGCCCGCGTGCGCCCCCTTCGCTCCCCCGAAGTGGATGCCCTTGAAGAAAAAGGTAAGCTCTACCTCAGCTTTAACTTTTTTACCGAATTCCCGGTGCAACTCTGGCACGACCTCAACCAGGTTTTATACAAAGACAGCAGCTACGCCCCTGTGCTTGGCCCAGTTTCTGTAGCCATTTGCGAAGACGAAGAAACTGGCGATTGCCTGCTGCTGCAACATTTTGATCCTTCCGAAAAACTCGATTTACTCTAATTCCCATGAGCACAATTAACTGGTTCCCCGGCCACATGCACAAGGCCCGCAAAGAGATTGCGGAAGTCATGCCCCATGTGGACGTTATTATTGAAGTCATAGATGCGCGCATCCCCTTCTCCAGCGAGAATCCGCTAGTACCCAGCCTGCGCGGCGACAAACCGCTGATCAAACTACTCAACAAAGCTGACCTTGCCGATCCGGCGACGACCCAGCTGTGGGTGGAAAAAATGGAGCAGGAAACCGGTGTGCGCGCCCTGCCCGTCAGCCAACAGCGCCCTGAGCAGATTCGCAATCTGCTCAATGTGGTGACCAGCCTGGTTGGCGAACGCCAGCGCGAGGTGCGCCCGGCGCGCGCCATGATTATGGGCATTCCCAATGTAGGCAAGTCGACCATCATCAATACCCTGGTCGGCCGCGTTATTGCCAAAACCGGTAATGAAGCAGGCGTGACCAAGGCGCAGCAAAAAATCAAATTGGACAACGGCATACTGCTGACCGACACCCCCGGCTTTTTATGGCCCAAGCTGTCACCACCCTCTTGCGGTTATCGCCTGGCGATCACCGGCGCCATTAAGGACACAGTCTTCGACTACGCCGACATTGCCCTTTACGCCGCTGAGTATTTGAAGTGGGCCTATCCAGACGCGCTAAAACAGCGCTATCAGCTGGAGGAAATCGCCGCAACCGATCAGGAAATTCTCGATGATATAGGGCGCAGACGCGGCTGTACTCGCAAGGGCGGCGGCGTGGAAATTCAGAAAGTTGCAGCGCTATTGATTACTGAAATTCGCGCTGGGCTGCTGGGCCCCATCAGCTGGGAAACCCCGGAAATGACCGCCCGTGAAGTGGCTGAAGATGCCGAAGCGGAAGCGCGCAGAAAAGCCGAAAAAGAAGAGCAGGACAGAATCAGAAAACTCAAAACCAAAAAGAATCGCCGCTAGTGCTGGGCAATTTGCGCGCGCACAAAATTAGCTAATTCCTCGGGGGCAACAGGCCCACGCAGTTCCTGAGGTAGTTTGAGTGCGCGCCACACCACAGTCCAGGTCAAAAAATTGCCCGGCGCCAGAGCCTCAACCGCACCCTGCTGTTTGATCTCGATAAAGGTGTGATCCACATGGGCAAAAATTTCAATCTCACGCTCACCCATGGCCACGGCATCTGGCGGCAAGTCTTCAAATTGCTTGATAACCAGATAACCCTTGTCGCGATAGGCGACCCAGCCCTCTTTGCCGTCCATCATCACCTTGTGATGGTCATCGCGAATTTTTTTTGCATCATAGTCAAACCACACCAAGCCTTTGTCCATTTGAATATCCAGCGGGTAAAAAATACCGCTCATAGGCTGGGTTTCGCCCTGCGGGAAAAGCACTTCACCTTCGGCGGGATAGCGACTCACTTCTATCGCACCCACGCGTTTGGCTTGCTTGCTGTGGTTATAAATTTTGTAGGTTATGGCTATGGCGTTGCTACCTGCCAGGGCATAGCTTTTACTGAATTGGTAACCGGTTTTTGGGTCTATACCGCTGGTAAATTCAAGTTGATTAGCCCTGGACTCCAAGCTGTAGG
>CBIMZH010000128.1:0-7198 GCA_966248255.1 uncultured Cellvibrio sp. | reverse complement strand
ACGCCGATCCCAATGCCATAGGCAAGGCTGTCTTTATTCGCACCTTTATGGACAGCCATATCAATCCTCAGGGTTGGTCGAGCATGCCGGGTACAGCGCGCGATGGTACCAAGAGCCGGATTTTTACCCCGCAAGAATCGCGCTTTTTTGAGTACCTAAGCTATGGCCCTGGCGCCGCTATTAATTCCAGTCGCCCGCAACTGACCGAGGCGCAGGCTGCCAGCTACAGCCTGAGCCAGATTTTGGGTGATTGGCAGCCAGTGCGCGACTAAAGCCCCTCGGGCGCCAATAAAAATTAATACAACAGGGCCACAGCATGACTTTATTTTTGAAAACCAGCGCCGCTGCATTATTGGCTTTGATGCTTGCCAGCCTTGTCGCTTGCAACTCACTTATTGCCAAGCCCAGTGCCGCCAACACCTACACAGTGGAAAACCGTTTTGCTGGCGATGTGCAGGAGTTTCCCGGCATTAGCATTGCCAGCAGGGCTGTGCCCAGCACAGTGATCGAGCAAAAGGACTTGACCTATGTGCGCTATGGCAAGCGCTCGCTGCAGCTGGATTTGTATCGCCCGCGCGCGTCAGTTGATGGTAACGCCGCGGCGCCAGGCGCCCCCGAAAGGCTTTATCCCGGTGTGGTGCTGGTGCATGGCGGCGGTTGGAGTATGGGCTACCGCACCCACCTTACGCCCATGGCCATAGCCCTGGCCCAGGCTGGCTATGTGGTCGCCACCATCAGCTACCGACTGGCGCCCGAGGCCCAGTATCCCGCCGCTATTTTTGATACCAAAGCGGCCATTCGCTGGCTGCGCACTAACGCCGCCAGTTATCAGGTGGACCCGGATAAGATTGCCGTGGGCGGCTCCTCTGCCGGCGGGCAAATTGCCAGTTTGACCGGAATGACCAACCAGCTGCAGCGCTTTGACCCCCAAGCCAGGCTCAGCAGTGTGTCCAGCGATGTGCAGCTCATCCTCAATATTGATGGCCTGTCGGACTTTACCTCGGTGGAAGCGCGCAAATTTGAGGATGTGCCCGGCCACTCGGCCGCGGCAGCCTGGTTTGGCGGCAGCTATAGCGAAAGGCGCGATCTTTGGCATGACGCCTCGCCGACCTTTTACGTGGGTGAAACCAGCCCACCTGTGCTCTACCTCAACAGCGCCCAGGCGCGCTTTCATGTCGGCCGCGACCAGATGATGGCGAAGCTGGCGATCTATGGGATTCCCAGCAAAACCGTCACCCTGCCCGCCACGCCGCACACCTTCTGGCTCTACGACCCCTTTATCAAGCCAGCCGCCGCCGAGGTTATTGCCTTTTTGGACGAGCACTTCAAGGCGCGCTAGCCCCTGTCTGGCCTGCATCTGCAGGCCGTATAACCACCGCGGGTATAGCAGAATGCTATTCTTGTTGGCCTGACTGGCGGATTTTTGCCTGCCAATCGTCATGAGGTAAAACCCCGCCCTTAACTCTGGGCGGGGGGTATGACACTACAGACACCAGAAGAATAATCATGAGTAATAGAGATAGCTTGGAGAGCGTCTACCTGTCGATTCGCAACGGGTTGATGCGCGCTGTGTCGCGACTGGTACCGCCCAAAGAGATAGAAGACATAGTGCAAGAAACCTATGTGCGCATCTGCTCGGTCAATAAGACGGAGCAGATCCTGCACCCGCGCTCGTTTTTATATCGCACCGCGCGCAACCTCGCGCTGGACCATTTAAAGCGCGCCGAAACTCGCACCAATGTGAGCATGGATGATGATGAAAGCCTGTTGGAGCCAAGCGAGGATAACTTTGGTCATGGCATTGACCAAAACTTCGACCAGGTTTATTCACAGGTGGCGGCAACTCAGGAGTTTGAGCATTTTTGCGAGGCGGTGCGCCAGTTGCCACTGCAGTGCAGAAAGGCATTTGTATTGAAAAAAGTTTATGGCTATTCGCAAAAAGAGATCGCAGAAAATTTGAATATCAGTGAAAACACGGTGGAAAAGCATATAGCCCTGGGCTTGCTCCGCTGCCGCCAATTTATGCAAAAAACCTCCGCTGCCAGCACCAATGAGGAACCGGCCTTGAGCAAGGGTCGAGTGTAACCAGATGAGCAATATTTATCATTTACAGACGGATAACCAGATCTTCGAAGAGGCCAGCCTTTGGGTGACGCGCCTGGATCGCGGCCTGAGCGACGAGGAAACTATTGCCCTGCAGCAATGGCTTGCGCAGGACGCGCGGCATAAGGCGAGCCTGTTGGAAATGGCCCAGCTCTGGGACCGCATGGACAGCCTTGCGGTGCTCTCCGAATTATTTGACCCGCCCGCCGCCCAACCGCGCGCGGCGCGCAGTTTTGCCCGCCCCGCCTGGGCCATGGCGGCTTCGGTAGCGGCGCTGGTGCTGGCGCTGCAGTGGCTGTTGCCAAGCGGGCTTTGGCAGGCGCCCGCTAGTCTAGCCCAGGCGCCTAGTGCACCCGCGTCAATACCAGCTGAGGCGATTGCTAACACCCTCTATGAAACCGGTATAGGCGCTCACTCTACTATCAACCTGCCCGATGGCACTCGCCTGTTGCTTAACACCAACACCCAGGTGTCGGTCAGTTTTAGCGATAGCGAGCGACTGCTGGTGCTGAATAAAGGTGAGCTGCTGGTTGAAGTGGCGCACGACAAGAAGCGCCCGCTGCGCGTGCAAGTGGGTGATCGTATAGTCGAAGCCGTGGGTACGGTTTTTAACGTCTATCGCAAAGACCAGCAGGCGTTTGATGTGATAGTCACCGAGGGCAAGGTTCACGTAAAAGCTGCCAGTGATAAAACCAACACTATCGCCACTGGCACGGCCAGTGCTGCTGTTATTCAGGAGCTGGTGCAGGGCGAAAAATTAAGCCTGAATGAGCAGAGTGAACAAGAGGTTGCGGTGGAAACCCTGGGCAGTACAGCGATTCACGACAGGCTCTCCTGGCGCGATGGCACTTTGATCTTTCGTGGCGAAACCCTGGCGGATGCCCTGCACGAAGTGAGTCGCTACACGCCGACCAGTTTTAAAATTGTCGATAAGCGTATTAATGAGATGCGCATTGCCGGGCTTTACAAAGCTGGCGATGTGGATGGGTTGCTGGCGTCGCTTAAAGAAAACTTCAACATCAATAGTATGCGCGCCAGCAATGGCGTTATCGAACTTTCACTGCGCTGATAATCTTGGAGGAATTGATTTAATTGCAGTCTGCGCAATAAAAATATTGGGCGGGCATGGAGGAAAATAATATTTAAATCGTCTTTGGTAGAGCGATGAATAATCGCTGTGGAGAATGTTGAATTGAACAAACACACCATTGTCATGGTTGCACTTATGAGCGCTGGCGTCAGTCAGGCTCAAACAAATGAAAGCAATCTTGCACAATTAATTCCGTTCAATATCTCCGCCAATAAAGCTGACCTTGCACTCACTGAATTTGCGCAACAGGCCAATCTCACCATTATCGTTCCCTACGATAAGGTTGTGGGCTTGAGTACGCGCGAATTAACGGGGACCTACTCGGTAGTTGACGGCGCTATCACTCTACTTGAGGGCTCCGGACTCTACCTGGCAATCAACAACAATGGTCAGCTTTCCATACGCACCAATAACGATTTAGAGGGGAAGCATTCCATGCTGCAAAAGAATAAATTATCGTCTGCTGTTGTCTTTGCGCTCTCATCATTAGCTGCAGCGCAAACCATGGCGGAAGGGGCGCAGGCTAAGGAAGTAGAAGAGCTTTTAGTAACTGGCTATCGCGGTTCACTGTTAAAAAGCCTTGATGAAAAACGCAATGCGGTCAACGCCAAAGAATCCATTATGGCGGAGGATATCGGCAAGTTTCCCGATCTCAACCTGGCCGAATCGATTCAGCGTATCCCCGGTGTTGCTATCTCCCGCGAGGGCGGCGAAGGGCGCAATATCACCCTGCGCGGTTTTAGCCCATCCTTTACCCGCACCACACTTAACGGTATGGAAGTGCCCGCCGGCAGCGACGGCCTGGACTCAGGCGGCGTGACCATTAACGCCAGCCGCGCCTTCGACTTTAACGTATTTGCCTCCGAATTATTTAACCGTGTCGATGTGCAAAAATCGACAACTGCGTCCATGGAAGAGGGCGGAATTGCCGGCACCGTCGATTTATATTCGGCCAAGCCGTTTGACTTTGACGGCTTTAAATTAGCCGCCTCTGCGCAAAATAATTTCAACGATCTCAGTGAAAAAAATGATCCGCGCCTTGCCTTTATGGTGAGCGATACTTTTGCCGATAACACTGTCGGTGCACTCTTGTCTGTGGCTTACTCGGAGCGCACTGTACGTCAGGAAGGCTTTGGCACAGTGCGCTGGACCACGCCTGTGGCCACTAACGATACCTATCCTGCCAGCGCCAACCCCATAGTGAATGGCGATATAGCGGAAGACAATTGCCAACTCAATGGCAGCGATGTGGCCGCCATCAACTGCCTGTGGTTGCCGCGCCTGCCGCGCGCCGATTACTTCGGCAATGATCAGGAGCGTTTGGGTATTACCACCTCGCTGCAATACCGCCCCAGCGACACCGCTGAGTTGACGCTTGATATTCTTCACTCAAAGCTTTCCAACAATCGCGTTAACTACAACTCCATGGAGTGGTTTTTAACTCACAACGAAGTCACGCCAGTGGAAATCACTGTGCATCCTGATGGCAAGCGCGTACAGGCGGGCACCTTTGACGATGTGGAATCCTGGATTGAAAGCCGCGATCAAACTTCCGACTCAGTGTTTGACCAATATGTGTTGTCCGGTAAGTTTGATCTGAGCGATTCGTTAAAGCTTAATGCGATGATAGGTAAGGCCACTAACGAAGCAGATCGCGAGGAGGTGCGTTTTTATTATGTCTCCAATTCCCATCGCTACTCATTTGATTACAGCGATAACATGGATATTCCAGAGGTTTCCTGGGGCGATGATTACGATTACTACGACCCAGCCAATTACCAGGTGACCACTGCCAACAATCGCTCCAACTATGTCAAAAAAGACAATCTGACTTCCAAGCTGGATCTGGACTATACCCAAGATAATTATTCGGTCAAAACCGGTATTGCCTACAGCGATCGCAAAGTTGAATCGCGCGAGGGGGTGGGCAATTATCCCGCGGCTTTTTCCGCCGTTGGCTATACCAAAATGCTGCCAGTATCGAATTTTGGCAAGGGCCTGGATGGCGATTTGGTGCCCTTCCTGGTTGCCGACTTTGATGCAATCTATCGCGATAACCGCATTGCCAAAGACTATACCGACAACCCTGCATCTGCCTGGATTGTGGGAGAGGAAACGCTTGCAGCTTATCTGGAAATGAACAACAACTTTGATCTGGGTAGCATGCTGCTGAAAACCAATTTTGGCGTGCGCGCTGTCAGCACCAATGTGACTTCCCAGGCGTGGATTAATGGCAGTGCGGTAGAGGTTGACCGCGATTACAAAAACTTCCTGCCGTCAATGAACTTTTCGCTGGATGTCACCGATGACCTGGTGGCGCGCCTGTCTTACGGCAAGACCATGACGCGCCCGGATTTGGGTTCGCTGAATATTTCCAAACCCAACTTTGGCTATACCACACGCACGGTCAGTAACCTGGGTAACCCAGGGTTAAACCCCTATGAATCCAACGATATTGACCTTGGCGCCGAGTGGTATTTTGATGAAGAGAGTTTGCTCGCGGTTAACTATTTTTTCAAAAATGTTACTACCTCGTTAAAAACCGACATAGTTGAAAAATTGATTGACCCTGAGTACTACGATGCGATTCTGGCCGACCCACAATACGACGAAGCCTACAACGCCGACCCGCGCACTGTGACGTACACCCACTATATACCGGTGAATGACAACGAGGGCTTTGATGTTCAGGGTTACGAGTTAATTTACCAACAGACCTTTGGCTTCCTGCCTGGACTCCTGTCCAATTTGGGCGTGGTTACCAACTACACCCACGTAAATGCCGAGGATATGGTTGGGGTGTCGGAAAACTCCTACAACTTCACCCTGTTTTACGAAGTGGATAATTACGGGCTGCGTGTATCCGCTAACCATCGCGACGATTACTTGCTGAGCAAGCCGGGCGGCAATGGTCATGTTGCGGAAATGAAATACGGGCCTACCCATATCGACTTTTCATCGTTCTATCACTTTAACGACAACCTGACCTTTACCTTTGAAATGATCAACCTGACCGATGAGATCGAGCGTATCTATGGTACCGGCGATGGCACTATGGATATGACCCGAGAAATCAACCACACAGGTCGTCAATTCCTGCTGGGGGCGCGTTACTCCCTCTAAGCAAAGGTGATGCGCAGGTTTAAATTCTTCATAGCGCTATGGGTTTAATCTCCCATGCATCTTACTTAGGCTTAACTCTTTTAGCCGGGAGGTCGCAAGACCTCCTTTTTTTATTTAAACTGCAGCATCTTGTGCTACCTTAAGGTTTGAACCTCTCTGGCAATTCATCGCTTTGGTAACTGCACCGCCTTATTCTGTGCCAACAAAAAATGCAGACCAAACGGTGACATGGCACTGGCAAGCCACAACAATAAACCACCTTGCCTAACCTAACGATAAGCAAATCAATGTTGCGATTATTTCCGCGAATACGCAGGTGAAGGACGCCCTATGGTGACCCTTATCCTCGACAAGCTCAGGTTTTATCTGGCGCTACTGGCTCAGGTCGCCCTGCTATTTTATGCAATAGGCCTGCGCGCAGAGCCGCTGGAATTGGCGCCGGGCCTTAAGTTAACTCTGCCTGATACGCTCGCGCTGGCGGTTATAGCTGCACCAGATTCAGCGCAGTTTCCGGTGGTTATGGGTGAGTTAAACGGTGAGCCTGGCTACTTTTTGGCGGCAACCAAAATTAAAGCCTGGGAAAAAAATGCCATTCTCTGGCGGCGCCTGGAAACTAACATTGGCAAGCGCGCCGAGGGCAACTCATTTACCCTGCTGAGCAGCGGCAGTTTTCAATCGGATGACGAGCTCAAGGTTTTTTTTCGCGGCTATGAATACCGCGTGGAGGATCAAACCCGGCAGCAGGTGTATTTTTTGCTAAATACCCAGCGCGCTGGCTATTGGCTAACGCTGACCGCCGCAGAAAATGTCGATATTAAACTTGCCATCCCCATAGCTTCGGCGCTGGTTCGTCGCACGCGTATTGCCGACTAGGCTATGGTG
>CBIMZH010000127.1:0-7231 GCA_966248255.1 uncultured Cellvibrio sp. | reverse complement strand
ATATCGCGTGCGGGGGCAAGGCCAGCGGGGTTACAGGAGGTGGATACAATCGGGCCGCCAAAGGCGCGGCTGAGGCCAGCCGCCACTGGGTGATCGGTGACGCGCAGGGCGACACTGGTAAAAGCGCCGGTGATCCATTCAGGCACCAGGCCATTATTGGGCACCAGCCAGGTGATCGGGCCAGGCCAGGAGTTCTTCAGTTTTTGTCGCTGCAGATCGTCCAAATGATCGATAAAAGGCTCGAATTGGCGGATATCGGCGGCAACCAGAATCACCCCTTTTTCCACCGGACGATGTTTAAGACGCAGGATTTTCATTACCGCCTGCTCGTCAAAAGGATTACAGCCCAGGCCCCAGACAGCCTCAGTGGGATAGGCCACTACGCCGCCCTGGGCCATGGTATCGGCCAATAGGCGAATGCGCGGGTTGATCGACCAGTTTGTCATGGCGGCTTATTCCTCCGATGTATGTCTGTTTACTCAGCCGCGACTCTAGCCCAGCAATGGCTTTGGCTCAAGCGTGATAAGCAGCCTATTCGGCGCGCATAAAACCGCGCTCTGTCTGCTGCACCACACCTTTTATCTCCAGGCCCATCAGGCAAGCGGCCACCTGGCCCACGGCCATTTGGCTGCGCTGAATTAGCAGATCCATGGTTACCGGGTCATAGCCTATGGCATCCAGCAAGCGCTGCTCGGTGGCGTCCAGCTCCAAGGGCACCATAGGCTCTGGCTCCGGCGGCAACTGCCGGCGCTGCTGCACCTGCCGCGCGCTATAGCTGAGCATGCCATCCAGCTGCTCAATCATGTCCTGAGCCGTTTCCACCAGGGTGGCCCCCTGGCGAATCAGTTGGTGGCAGCCACGCGCCAAGGGGTTATGGATGGAGCCGGGGATGGCAAACACTTCGCGGTTTTGCTGCAGAGCATAGGAGGCAGTAATAAGCGAACCGCTCTGCACTGCAGCCTCCACCACCAGCGTACCCAGGCTCAAGCCGCTGATAATGCGATTGCGCTGGGGAAAGTTGGCCGCCTGGGAGCCAGTACCCAGGGGAAATTCGCTTATGAGCGCGCCCCCCGTATCAATAATTTGTTGCGCCAGGTTGCGATGGCGCCCGGGGTATACCAGATCTATCCCGGTGCCCATAACCGCCAGCGTTTTACCGCCAGCAGCCAAAGCGCCCGCATGTGCACAGGCATCTATACCCAGGGCCAAGCCACTGGTGATGGCAAAACCTCGCTCCGCCAGATAGGCGGCAAACTGGCGGGCGTTATCGGCGCCGCCCGAGCTGGGGTTGCGGCTGCCCACTATGGCCAGCTGCGGGAGCTTTAAGCACTCGGGGTTACCGCGCACATAGAGCAGCGGTGGCGGCTTGGGAATTTGGCGCAGCAGTTCGGGGTAGTGCTCGTGATCCAGCATCAAACAGTGCAGCTCCGGCTGCTGCTCCAGATAGCGCAAATCCAATTGAAGCTGCTGCGCCAGCTCGCTGTTTTCAGGGTCGTCGAGATAGGTTTTTAAACTCGCCAGAGCGCTGGGCTTAAGCAAAGCCTCAAGCTCGGTCAAGGGGCGCTGTAGCGCCAGTTCGGGGGAACCCAGGTTATCGACCAGCTGCCAATAGCTGGCGACGCCTGTTTCGGGAAGGCGCAAAATCAATAGCGCCGCGGCTAGTGGGGTCATAACTCATCCTTGAAAAACAAACTGCCCCGCAGAGGCGGGGCAGCTGGGGGTTGCTTAGGGGTTTTCTACTTTGTCGCCGACCGACAGCTGGCGATCGGCCTGTAGCACCAGGCCCAGGCTCATTTTGTTAAAGGTACGGAAGACCATGAGCAAGCCGGCGCGCTCGTCTGGCAGCTGCACTACACCGCCTTTAACACGGTCGCGCACCATGTCACCGCGCTTGTAGATGGCCAGCACATTGCCCACCTGCAGACCTTCGCGGTCGCCGCGGTTGATCATCACCACATTGTATTTACCAATCTGGGTCACACCGCCCTCGACATCAATCAGCTGGCCCACAATTTCTGAGTCAGGTGCGCTTGGGTAAAAGGTGGAATCCACCACTCGATCTTCGCTGGGCAGCAATCTGTCGCCTGGGCGCAGCTCTTCATTGGCGCGCACTACCGCCAGGGTGGCAACATCCCCATCCACCTTGTCAACGCCAACCGAGCCAACGCTCTGCGCGTAAATACCCAGGAACTCCTTGGTTACCGGGTCTTTATAGGCTTTGCCTTTGCGGTAAACACCATAGTTGTCTATGCCATCATCAAAACTGCCACGGGCATAGGCGTTGTCACCCGCACCGGAGATAACCCGGCCCTGAGGCCCAGCCAGCATATAGGGCGCGGTTTCCAGCAGGTCGGTATCCAGCATACGGCTGTTGGACAGGAAGCTGTTAATGCGATCCAAAGGAATGGAGCTGATAGCCTCGTCGGAGCCCTGAACTCTCACACTGGGACTAAGCTTGGTGGTGCCTGGCGCCAATTTAAGGGTGCGCTCCAGAGTCAGGCGCGGCTGACCATCCAGATACACCAGGCGGATAAGGTCGCCAGGGTAAATAAGATGGGGGTTTTCAATTTGCGGGTTAACCTGCCAAATCTCTGGCCAAAGCCAGGGCGAGTTGAGGAAAGTAGACGATATATCCCAAAGCGTATCGCCTTTTTTCACCGTATATTCGTCGGGATGATTAGTCTTTAACAGCGCGTCATCAGCCCAGGCAAAGAAGCTGATAAGTGAGGCAGCTGCGGCGGCCAGTAATATTTTTTTCATAGAAACCGATCCTGTTTTATTCGGTCCTGAAGCGGATAGACGTATAATGGAGAATCCAGAGCCCAGCTGTCTCGCATTTTGCACTGCATAAATCCTGTGCGATCATCATGTTAGCAGCGGTAATTACCTTTTTACTAGAAGTTTGTCACAAAGACCATGGCCTTGTTACCCATACTCGAATTTCCTGATCCACGCCTGCGTACAGTCGCCAAATCCGTCACTGTTTTCGACGCGGAATTGCGCCAACTGGTTAAGGACATGTTTGAAACCATGTATGACGCCCCTGGCATTGGCCTGGCGGCCACCCAGGTTAATGTGCACAAGCGTGTAGTAGTTATAGACGTGAGCGAAGATAAATCCCAGCCACTGGTGTTTATCAACCCGGAAATTCAGGTATTGGATGCCGAACTTAGCAGCTACGACGAAGGCTGCCTGTCGGTGCCAGGTTTTTATGAAACCGTAGAGCGCCCCGGCCATGTAATAGTCAAAGCGCAAGATGCCGAAGGCAATGCCTTTGAAATGCGTCCCCAGGGGCTGCTTGCGGTGTGCATCCAGCACGAGCTGGATCACCTGGATGGTAAGCTGTTTGTCGACTATATATCGCCCTTCAAGCGCTCGCGTATTCGCTCCAAACTGGAAAAGAAACACAAAGCGGCTGCACGCTAAACTGCGCAGCCAGGATCAAAGGCGCTTTTAGGCGCCTTTTTTATTTGTTTAACGCCAAACATTACGCCCTATGACCCAGCCACTGCGCATTATTTTTGCCGGCACCCCGGATTTTGCCGCCGAACACCTTAAAGCCATTCTCGGCAGCCATCACCAGGTGATTGCCGTCTATTCGCAACCAGATCGCCCCGCCGGGCGCGGTAAAAAGCTCAGCGCCAGCCCGGTAAAAGAGGTAGCGCTGGCGCACAGCATTCCCATTTATCAGCCGCTGAACTTTAAAACCCCAGAGGCAGTAGACGAGCTGCAGGGGCTTAATGCCGACCTTATGGTAGTGGTTGCCTATGGCTTGATTCTGCCCAAGGTGGTTTTGGATGCCCCGCGCCTGGGCTGCATTAATGTGCACGCCTCAATTTTGCCGCGCTGGCGCGGCGCGGCGCCTATCCAGCGCGCCATTGAAGCTGGCGACGTTGAAACCGGCGTAACTATTATGCAAATGGATGTGGGCCTGGACACAGGCGATATGCTAATCAAGGCCTTTTGCCCAATTTTAAGCGAAGATACCGGCGAAAGCCTGCACGATAAGCTGATTGAAATAGGCCGCCCTTCACTGCTGCAAGCTCTGGATGATATAGCTGCCGGCAAACTGAACCCACAAAAACAGGACGACAGCCAAAGCAACTACGCACCCAAGCTGAATAAAGAGGAGGCAATGCTCAACTGGCAATTGCCCGCCGCGCAGCTCGCGCTTAAAGTGCGCGCCTTCAACCCTTTCCCGGTTGCCCACACCAAACCGGCAGGCACTGGCGATGACCAGCGTATCCGCGTCTGGGCAGCCGCAGCTGTGGCCGAAAATGCCGCGCAGCCAGCGGGCAGCATCAGCAAAATAGATGATCAAGGATTATGGGTCGCCTGCGCCCAGGGTCAGCTGATCCTTAAGCAACTGCAGCTGCCAGGCAAAAAAGCCATGGCGGTGAGCGAGATTCTGCGCGGCCACCCTGAGCTGTTTAAAGTCGGCGATCAATTGGAGCGGGCGCCATGCTAAGCGTGCGCGCCGCAGCGGCCGAAGCCCTGGCGAAAATCCTGCGCAATCAGGGTTCGCTTTCCAGCCTATTACCGCAGATTTCTCTGCAAATCACCGAAAATGATCGGGGTTTACTGCAAGAACTCTGCTTTGGCACTTGTCGCTATTACCCCCAGCTCACCGCCTATACCGAGCTGTTGCTGGATAAGCCACTGCGCGCCAAGGATGCCGATGTGCAGGCGCTGCTGCTGCTCGGTCTCTATCAACTGCTGCACACGCGTATCCCCGACCACGCCGCTATTGGCGAGACAGTTGAAGTTACCCGCCATATCAAAAAACCCTGGGCGACCAAACTGGTCAACGGGGTTTTGCGCAGCTTTCAGCGCGATCAGGCCAAGTTAGACGATCATCTCGCCATAAATCGCGCTTTTCAAAGCAATCATTCTGCCTGGCTGGAAGGTATGCTGCGCAAGTCCTGGCCGGATGCCATAGAAGAACTGCTGACGGCGAACAATCAACACCCGCCGTTTACCCTCAGACTTAACCTGACCAAGGTGAACCGCGACAGCTATCTGCAACAACTGGCGGACCAAGGTATTCAGGCGACAGCCACCAGATTCAGCCCCTATGGCATTACCCTGGAGCGCCCCTGCGACCCGCGCCAGCTGCCTGGCTTTGCCGAAGGCTGGCTGAGCGTGCAGGATGAAGCTGCGCAATTGAGCGCAGATCTGCTGCAATTGTCGGCCAATATGCGGGTATTGGATGCCTGTGCAGCACCTGGCGGCAAAACCGGCCATCTGCTGGAGCTTGAGCCCAGCCTCAGGGTTACCGCACTGGACCTGGAAGAGCGCCGCCTGACGCGCGTGCGTGAAAATCTCGCCCGCCTGGGCGCGACGGCCGATATTCGCTGCGGCGATGGCACCCGCCCCCAGGACTGGTGGGATGGCGAGCAGTACGACCGCATTCTGCTGGATGCACCCTGCTCAGCCACTGGCATTATTCGCCGCCACCCGGACATAAAAGTGCTGCGCACTCCCGAAGAGATAGCCAAACTGGCCGAGCTGCAGGGGCAGTTGCTCGACAGCCTCTGGTCACTGCTTAAGCCGGGCGGGGTTATGGTTTATGCCACCTGCTCGGTAATGCCAAGGGAAAACACCCAGGTGGTGCAGGCCTTTGCCCAGCGCCAGGCAGATGCGCAATGCGCTAAGCTGGACGCAGACTGGGGCCTCGCCCAGCCCTGCGGCCGCCAGCTGCTGCCACAGCTGCAGGGGCACGACGGCTTTTACTATGCGCGCTTGATTAAAGCCAAATAAGCCGCGGTTAATTAATACAAAATCAACGGATCTAGCGCCTAAAACCGCTAAAATTAGCCAAAAGTACAGGACACTAGCCTAAGGCAAGCTATGAAAATCATTATCCTCGGCGCCGGCCAGGTGGGCGGCAATCTGGCGGAGCACCTGGCCAGCGAATCCAATGATATTACCGTGGTAGACACCGATGAGGCGCGCCTGCGTGAACTGCGCGACCGCCTGGATATCAGTGCGGTAACCGGCGAAGCCTCCCACCCGGATGTACTGGCCCAGGCGGGCGCCGAAGACGCCGACATGCTGGTGGCGGTGACCAGCGACGACGAAATCAACATGATTGCCTGTACCGTCGCCGAAAACCTGTTTCACACCCCCACCAAAATTGCCCGGGTGCGCGCCACTTCCTACCTTACCCACCAAAAGCTGTTTGAATCCGGCGCCATCCCCATTGATGTACTTATCAGCCCCGAGCAGCTGGTGTCGGAATATATCTACCGCTTAATTGAACAGCCAGGCGCGCTTCAGGTGCTCGACTTTGCCGACGGCCAGGTGCAGCTGGTTGCCGTCAGGGCCTATCACGGCGGCCCTCTGGTGGGTCAGGAGCTGCGCTACCTGCGCGAACACATGCCCTCGGTGGACACCCGCGTTGCCGCCATTTACCGACGCAATCGCGCCATTATGCCCACCGGAACCACGGTGATCGAAGCCGATGACGAAGTCTTCTTTATCGCCGCCCGCGCCGATATTCGCGCAGTGATGAGCGAGCTGCGCCGCCTGGAGCTGGCCTACAAGCGCATCACTATTGCCGGCGGCGGCAATATCGGCCTGCGCCTGGCGAAAAAGCTCGAAGGCCGCTACAACGTGCGCGTTATTGAATACAACAAGCACCGCTGTATTCGCCTGTCAGAGCAACTGGAGCGTGCCATAGTGCTGGAGGGCAGCGCTTCGGATAAAGCCATGCTGCTGGAGGAGGGCATTGAAGACACAGATGTATTCCTGGCACTGACCAACGACGACGAAGCCAACATCATGTCGTCCATGCTCGCCAAGCGCCTGGGCGCGCGCAAGGTGATGACCCTGATCAACAATCCCGCCTATGTGGACGTTGTCCAGGGCGGCGATATAGATATCGCCATCTCCCCGCAAACTACCACCATAGGCAGCCTGCTGACCCATGTGCGTCGCGGCGATATAGTTAACGTTCACTCGCTGCGCCGCGGCGCCGCCGAGGCCATCGAAATTGTCGCACACGGCGATGCCAAGTCATCCAAGGTGGTGGGCAAGGCGCTGGAAGATATAGACCTGCCCGAGGGCGCCAACATTGGCGCCATAGTGCGCGAGGGGCCGGACGGCACCGAAGTGGTTATCGCCCACGACGACGTAGTGGTGCAATCCGGCGATCATGTGATTGTGTTCCTGCTACAGAAAAAGCATATCCGCGATTTGGAAAAGCTGTTCCAGGTGGGCTTCAGCTTCT
>CBIMZH010000126.1:0-7233 GCA_966248255.1 uncultured Cellvibrio sp. | reverse complement strand
AGCTGCCGAGCTGGTGGCCTTCGCCCTGGCCGAACAGCTGGATTTGAGTTTTATCGAGGAGATGCCCCTGGGGCGCATTGATGAGCACGGCCGCGCTGCCGAGTTTGTCAGCAGCGACCAGCTGCGCGAAACCATTCAGCAGCGCTACCCGCTGCAACCCCTAGCCGAGCGCCCGGGTGCCGCGCCCGGCCCGGCGCGCTTCTGGCAAGTGCCAGGGCATTGTTCGCGCATTGGCTTTATCTCGCCCCACTCGCACAACTTTTGTGGCGACTGCAATCGCGTGCGCGTCACCGCCACCGGCCGCCTGCTGCTGTGCCTGGGCCAGGAGCACAGCGTCGATTTGCGCAGCCTTTTACGTCAGGCGGACTGCACTGATCAACAGCTGCAGCAGGCACTGCTCGCCGCTATGGCGATCAAACCGGAAAAACACAATTTTGATTTGGACGCAGAGCCGCAGATACTGCGCTTTATGAATATGACCGGCGGCTAGTTCAGCGCGGTATTTTTTAACCCAGCTTTATATAGAGAGACCTATGTCCTGCAGCAGCGACTTCACGCCTTTAAACATCTGTGTGCTTACCGTATCCGACACCCGCACCGCCGAGACAGACACCTCCGGGCAAAAACTGGTGGATTCCCTAAGCGAAGCCGGGCACAAGCTCTACGCCCGCGACCTGGTTAAAGACGATATCTACCAAATTCGCGCAGTACTGTCCCAGTGGATTGTCGACAGCCAGGCCCAGGTGGTGCTGATTACCGGTGGCACCGGCTTTGCCGGGCGCGATTCAACCGTCGAGGCGGTAACCCCGCTGCTGGATAAAACCGTGGTCGGCTTCGGCGAGCTATTTCGTCAGATCTCCTATCAGGAGATAGGCACCTCCACCATTCAATCCCGCGCCCTGGCAGGGCTGGCCAACCGCACCCTGATATTCTGCCTGCCCGGCTCCACCGGCGCCTGTGCCACCGCCTGGAACAGCATTATTGGCGAGCAGCTGGACAGCCGTCATAAGCCCTGCAATTTTGTGGCTCAAATTCGCATCTAGTCACTGCCACTATTTGAGTCAGTTTGGTGCAGCCCGGGTACCTGCCGCCTCCAAGTGGTGAGGTCATCCGGGCTTAAGCGCGAAATTTGATTATATTTACAGCGAAAAATCTGCTAATTAGGGCGCCAAATATCAGTGGCAAGCTAATTGCTTGAGACTCAAACCGAGTCACCTACTGCCCCCTTGAGGCCCAGTCCCGAGCACCCCCCGATGAATAATCCCCTGTTATTGCGCACCGCAGTGCCCTCACTGCTGGCTGCCATGGATGCGCTAACACTGGAACCGGACTTTCAAAAATTTTTCCGCAAAGCGGCGGGCGCTGTGCGCCAGCTATTGGGTGCCGATGGCACCGCCCTGATCCTGCTCGACGACAGCCAGGAAATACTGGAATACAAACTCTTTGAAGGCGAGCGCACCCATTTACTCAACGCCTTTAAAGGCCTGAGGTTTAAAGCGGAATACGGCATCTCCGGCCGCGCCCTTAGCGCCAAAACCAGCATATTTATTCGCGATTACCCGGCCGCCCCGGATGCGATGATGCAAATGGTGCAGGCCGGGCTTAAAACCAACCTGGTCATTCCTCTTTATTCGTCGGATCAGCCGCTGGGTGTCTTGGCCAGCTCCTGGTTTGCCAATGACGACGGCAGCTTTAATCCGCCCGACATAACCCCGGAACTGTTGGCCCTGGCAGAGCGCATTGCCAGCCAGATTGCCGTTGCCTGCCACCGCGAAAAGCTGGAGCGACAACTGCACGACCTGGCCACAGTGGACCCCCTCACCCGCCTGCTCAACCGTCGCGGCATACTCGCGGCGCTGGATCAGCAGCTGGATCGGATGCAGCGCTACGAGCGCAGCTTTGCCCTGTTTTATATAGATGTGGATGGCCTGAAAGCCGCCAATGATCACTGGGGCCACGAGGCCGGCGACCTGCTGCTGCGCGACCTGGCGGGCCGCTTGAGCGATGTGGTGCGCAAAGGCGATCTGATCGGCCGTTTGGGCGGCGACGAATTTTTAATTATTGCCGAGTGCGATGAAGCCAATATCGACCTGCTCGCCAAACGCTTTTTGCAGGCGCTGCGCGCGCCCTTTGGCAGCGGCCGCAAACGCGGGCGCCTGAGCGGCAGCATAGGGGTGGTGTTTGCGCCCAGCGATGGCACAGATGAAACCAGCCTGCTGCGCAAAGCCGATGCCGCCATGTACACCGCCAAATCCCAGGGCGGCGATGCCTATATTCGCGCCACCAGCCCGCGCACAGCCCAGAGCGAGGCGCGCTTCAGCGCTGTGGATGTCGAGCAGGCACTGGAGCGCGAGCAGCTGCAACTTTGGTATCAACCCATTTGCCTGATGAAAGACTTGTCCCAGGTGGGCTTTGAGGCGCTGCTGCGCTGGTGCAAACCGGATGGCGAAATAGTTACCGCCGGGCCGCTGATTCAGGCCCTTGAAGGTGCCAGGGGCGACCTGGAATACCGCTTGGGCAACTGGGTGCTGCGCGAAGCCGCGCGCCAGTATCAGGGCTGGCAAAGCCGTGACCGCCAGCCCGACCTGCACATTAATATTTCTGCGCGCCATTTTGTGCACCCCAGTTTTGCCCTGGAGTTGCAGAACCTGTGCGGCCTCTACCCCGGCCTGGGCCAGCGCCTGGTGGTGGAAATTACCGAAACCGCAATGATTGAAGACCTGGAGCGAGCCAAGCGCATTATGCTGCGCTGCCGCGACCTGGGTGTGCGCATGGCGGTAGATGACTTTGGCACCGGTTATGGCTCGCTCACTTACCTGCGCACCCTGCCGCTGGATCTGATTAAAATTGACCGCAGCTTTGTCGCCGAATTACCGGGCAATCGGGTGGATTGGGATATCAGCCAGGGGCTTATCTCCATCGCCCGCGCACTGGGCCTGACAGTGGTGGCCGAGGGGGCGGAAACCTGGGAGCAGGTCAACTGTTTAAAGCAGATGGGTTGTGATCAGGTACAGGGCTATTTTATTCAAAAGCCCATGCCGTTTAGCGATGCCTGCGATTGGCTGTTGCAGCAGCCCCAGGCGAACCTGCGCACCACACAGGCACAGCCAAGGCTTGCCTGTGTGCAACAAATTCAGGGCAAGCTGGACCCGCGCTTTTCGCTGGAGGAGGCCAGGCTAGTCTGTCAGTGCCAGGGCTAGCCGGCCAGGCGGGAAAACCTCAATAGTGAACCGGCAGGCGGCGCAGCATGGTTTGGCGCGCGCTTATCTGATCCTTGTAGGTTTGCATAAGGGTAAAATCAACGCGACTACCCACTGGCTTTAATTCGGCCAGTTGGCGCTCGTAGTCGGAGATTTCACGCATCAGCTTGGCGCGCATTAAATCGGCGCTACTGGAGTTAACATCAGCCCGCAGGTTTTTGTTCTGCCTTTTCATTTACTTCTCCCTGGATAACTAACTATACCGGTTGAGTTAGGCCGGTTGAGATAGGCCGACTGAGACAAGCCGGCAAGTGAAAGTGACACGTAACGCCTGCCCGCCAAACCCTGGTGGGTTTAGCGGGGCAGTAAGTAATAGGCTAGAACAGATGGGTAAAAATTAGGCGATATGCACTTAGAATATTTTTTTCTGGCCAATCAAGAACCACAGTTATAAGCCAATACGCCCGCAAGCTATTAAGCGCGCGACAAGAGCGCGTGCCAGGCGAACTCACTATCGCCCAAGGCGTAAAAAAACGGGTTGATAGGCTCTTCCTGCAGGTTGTAATCCAGGCAGCTAAAAGGCGCGTCTATCGCCTCCCCCTCCGGCTGTTCCCAGGCCTTAACCACGACACCGCCAGCGGCTTCCAGCACCGCCTGGGCTGCGCCTGTATCCCATTCACAGGTGGGCGCCAGGCGCGGATAAAAGTCCGCACCGCCCTCGGCAATCACACAAAATTTAAGCGAGCTGCCCGCCGCTTGCTCCGCCAGGCCATGGGGCCAGGCTGTTTGCAGGCGCGCCACCAGCGCCTGGGTGGCATTGGTGCCGTGCCTGTGGCTGAACAGCACCCGCAGCGGCAGCTGTTGCTGCAAGCGCTCACTCAGGTTGGCGCAGTGAATCGGCGCTAAAGCGCCACCCGCCACAGACTTCCAGGCGCCCAATTGACCCGGCTCGGCTGCCGCCAGTACGCCCAGATAAGCGGTATTCAGCACAGGTGCGTATACCAGCCCCAGCACTGGGCGGTTGTCACAAATCAGGGCGATATTGACGGTGAACTCGCCAGAGCCGGCGATAAACTCTTTGGTGCCATCCAGCGGGTCCACCAGCCAATAATTTCGCCATAGCTTGCGCTCGCTATAGCTGGCCAGCTGGCTCTCTTCAGAGACCTGGGGCAAGGGCGCTATCTGCGGCAGGCGCGCACTGATAATTTTTTGCGCGGCCAGGTCTGCCGCCGTCAATGGCGACTGGTCGGATTTGGTTTGAATCTGGTAGCTTTCGCGCTGCTGGTAAATGGCGAGAATGGCATCGCCGGCCTCGCGCACCAATTGCAGCAGCTGGTCTATCTGTACAGACGTCAGCTGAAGGGTCATAACAGCTCCTTACGCCTGGTCTGGCAGCTGTGGCATATCCACCGGCGCAGCCAGGGGTTGCAATTTGCCCTGAAGAAACTCCCGCGCCAAAAACAGCGCGGCTATGCTGCGCCCTTCGCAGACTTCGGCGCGCATTACCAGCTCATTGAGCTGCGCCAGGGGAAAGGGCACTACCTCTATAGGCTCAGGCTCATCACCCTCCAGGCGATGCGGGTAGAGATCCTGCGCCAGAATGATGTTGATACCGTGTTCCATATAGGCGGGCGAGAGATTCACCTTCTTTAAAAATTGTAGTCGGCGCGCACCGTATCCCACCTCTTCCATCAACTCGCGGTTGGCCGCGGCGAGCAGCTCCTCGCCCTGGTCTATAGCGCCCTTGGGCAGGGCCAGGTGGTAATCCTCCAGGCCCACGGCATATTCGCGCACCAAAAGCACCGTATTTTCGTCCAGCAAGGGTACAATAAGCACCGCGCCCGGCCCGCCGGTACAGAGTTTTTCATAGGTGCGCTCTTCGCCATTGGCGAAGCGCAGGTGGATTTCGTCGGCGCGAAACAATCGACTGCGCGCTACTGTGGCGCGCTGCAATATCTGGGGCTTGGTCATAAAGCGCTCAGTCAACCAATGAATGACAGGTTTTATGCAGATTAACTGGAATGATATAGACACAGTTATGCTGGATATGGATGGTACCCTGTTGGACCTCCACTTCGACAACTTTTTTTGGCTCGACCACCTGCCGGTGCGCTTTGCCCAGATTCACGGCCTGGACCCGGAGACCGCCAACCGCAAACTGCACGAGGATATCAAAAGCTACGAGGGCACCCTGCAGTGGTACTGCCTGGACTTTTGGTCAGACAAGCTGCAAGTGGATATCCCCAGCCTCAAGCGCGAGGTGATGCACAAAATCCAGATGCGCCCCCATGTCGGCGAGTTTTTAAGCCGCTTGCGCGCGCAGGGCAAAAAAGTACTGCTGGTCACTAATGCCCACCCCAAAAGCCTGGGGCTCAAGCTGGAGGTGACGCAAATCGACCAGCTGCTGGATGTGATCATCTCCTCCCACGAGTTTAACGAGCCCAAGGAATCGCAGCGCTTTTGGCAGCAGCTGCAGGCGCGCGAGCAATTTGACCCGGCGCGCACGCTGTTTATCGACGATACCGCGCGTATTCTCGAATCGGCGCAAACCTTTGGCATCAAGTATCTGCTCGGCATTCACCAGCCCGACAGCCAAAAGGCGCGACGCATGGAGCAGTTCCCGGCGATAGAACACTTTGACGAAATTATGCCGCCAGCAGCGGCCTGAACATTGTTGTAGATATGGCAAAAAACAAACCCAAACACGACCAGGAAGATGACGATGAGGACGATAAAATCCGTATCGACAAATGGCTCTGGGCCGCGCGCTTTTTTAAAACCCGCAGCCTCGCCAAACAGGCCATAGACGGCGGCAAAATCCATTGCGACGGCCAGCGGATTAAAGCCAGCAAAGAAGTTACCCTGGGCCTGGTGTTAAGCATTCGCCAGGACTGGGACGAGAAAATCGTGGTGGTTAAAGGCCTCAGCGACCGCCGCCGCGGCGCGCCCGAAGCGGCATTGCTGTATGAGGAAACCAGCGATAGCCAGGCGGAGCGGGAAAAGCGCCGCCTGGAGCGCAAAGCTGGGCTGGGCGCCTTTATTGCCGGGGATACTCGCCCCAACAAAAAAGAGCGCCGTCAGATCCACAGATTCCAACGTATTAATTTATCCGGAGAAGGAGAATAAGCGTGCGCACAACAGGATTTGTGTTTGCCTTAATGGGTGCATTGACACTGAGTTGCACAACTCAAGCGGAGGTGTATCGCTGGACAGATGCCGAGGGCAAAGTTCATTACAGCGATAAAAAGCCAACCAGGGACGCGCAAAATATTACCCGCGAGGTAAGCAAACAAAACCTGGACACCAGCAGCGCAGAGACCCAAAAAGTCAGCGCCATACTGCGCCGCGAAAACCAGGCCGACCGAGCGCACGCCGAGCGCTTGGCACAGCAGGAGGCGCAGCGCCGTCTGCCGCTGTGCAAGGCCGCGCAAAAGCGCATGTCGGTGATTAAAGGCCATGTCATTTTTGTCGATGACCAGGGCAAGGTTGTGCAGACCAACGAAGCCGAGCGGCAGCAGAAAATCGCCGAAACCCAGGCGGTTATCGATGCCAATTGCCCCGAGTAACGGGCTAAGTTTTTCGTTATTTTTTTAATATTTATTTAGATTTTTGCCAAAGGTAAACCATGTCCAGCCCAGATTTACTGCACCGCTTTTTGTTTGATAACTGCGATATTCGCGGCGAGATCATCACCCTCGACAACAGCTATCGCCAGGTGCTTAACAACAACCCCCACCCTAAAGCCATTCGCCAACTCTTGGGCGAATTTCTCGCTGCCGTGGGCTTAATCACCAACACCCTGAAATTTGAAGGGCGCATTATTTTGCAGGCACGCGGCGATGGCGCCATCTCCACCATCATGGCCGAGTGCAACCACCACAACCATCTGCGCGGCATAGTGCGTATTAACCCGGAGCTGGAAATCAGCGAAGACCTGGCGGAAAACGGCAGCCTGCAGCAACTGTTGGGCAATGGTGTGCTGGTGATCAGCTTTGAACCCCAGCGCAGCGACAATTTTGAAGGCCGCCTGGAG
>CBIMZH010000125.1:0-7244 GCA_966248255.1 uncultured Cellvibrio sp. | reverse complement strand
GTCATGACCAAGGTGGCGGCGAAAAAAACCGCGGGGGTGCTGGGTGATGACCTGGCGCTTAACGCCGAGCAGGTTTCCGGTGTCCGCGCCGAGCGCGAGCTGCCAGTGGTTTGGGCGGTGGCCAAGGGCTCGCTGGTCAATAAGTTTATTCTGGTTCCTGCCGCGCTCTTAATCAGCGCCCTTGTTCCCTGGTTAATTACGCCACTGTTAATGCTTGGCGGTGCCTATCTCTGCTATGAAGGTGTGGAAAAGGTCTTCCACAAATTTTTGCACTCCGCTGAAGAGGATGCCCAGGCGCATAAGCAACTGACTCAGGCGTTTGTCGATGAAAAGATCGACTTGGTGGCCTTTGAGCAGGAAAAAATCAAAGGCGCAATTCGCACCGACTTTGTTCTCTCCGCTGAAATTATTGTGATAGCTCTGGGTGTGGTCGCCAGTATGCCCTTACTATCGCGCTCCATAGTGGTGGCCTGCGTTGCCCTGGCGATGACGGTGGGTGTCTACGGTATTGTAGCGCTGATCGTCAAACTGGATGATATGGGCTTGTATCTACTAAAGCGTCCTGGGGTAGTAAATCAACTGGTTGGCAAAGCTCTGCTGGCGGCTGCGCCCAAAGTGATGAAGTTTTTAGCTGTCGCTGGCACTCTGGCAATGTTTTTAGTGGGTGGGGGTATTGCTATTCACGGTATAGCACCTCTGCATCATCTGGTTGCCCAATGGATGGAATTCTCGGGTGGCTTTGCCTGGTTAGTGGAGTTGCTGGCTAACGGCCTGGTGGGTTTATTGGTGGGGCTGCTGGTGCTGGCCTTGGTAAGCTTAAGCAGCAAGGTTTTCACTGCAAAGAAATGACCCATTCTCGTGCACTTGGTTGAATTTAAAGGCATATTCCATTGGACAGCGGCGGCCTAACCCCGTAGAATTCCCGGTTAACTCGCGCAAGGCCGGATTGGCCGGTAAATAAGCGCGCCAGGATACGAGCAGTTCGCCTAAGAACGCTAATAAAAGCGAGATGAGATCAGTATTTCATCTCGCTTTTTTACAACCTGAGCCCGGAGGGTTCGGGCTGTTGCCAGACCCATCACCATTGCCCTTACTCATATTGCAGATCGCGCCACCTTCCAGTGAACAGTGCGGCTGCCTTCTTGAGTCTAAAAAAGGCCAAATCGTCATGTCTGGCAGCCGGTGATCGATTTTTTGTTTTTGAATTTTACAACTTGCTTTAAGGGTATCCCCCGAGCGGCTGGCTTAGCGCTCAGGTGTCCTCCAAGCCAAAACCCAACCAGTCCAGGAGGTTGTTTTGACTACTCAGGAATCCCTTCCTGCCCAGAAAAAGGCCATTTTGGTTCTTGCTGATGGTAGTGTTTTCCGTGGTACCGCTATAGGTGCCGAGGGTTTATCTGTTGGTGAAGTGGTGTTTAACACCTCGATTACCGGTTACCAGGAAATCCTTACCGACCCGTCCTATGCACAGCAAATCGTCACTCTGACTTACCCTCATATAGGTAATGTTGGTACCAACAGTGAAGACGAAGAGTGCGACAAAATCTGGGCCACTGGCCTGGTGATTCGCGATTTGCCCCTTCTGGAAAGCAATTTCCGCAGCCAGCAAAATCTGTCTGACTACCTCAAAGCGCACAAGGTTATTGGCATAGCCGATATAGATACCCGTCGTCTGACCCGTATCCTGCGCGACAAAGGCGCACAGAACGGCTGCATCATGGCCGGCGATGTGGATGAAGCTCAAGCCCTGGCGGCGGCCAAAGCCTTCGGCGGCCTGAAAGGTCTCGACCTAGCGAAAGAAGTGACTGTTAGCCAAGCCTACGAGTGGAAGGAAAGCAGCTGGAAACTGGGCGAAGGCCACAGCACTTCAACTTGCGCCAAAAAATTCAAAGTGGTTGCCTATGACTACGGCGTTAAGCGCAACATTCTGCGCATGCTGGTCGATCGCGACTGCGAGCTGGTAGTCGTACCGGCCAAAACTCCGGCCGCTGACGTGCTGGCGATGAATCCTGACGGTGTCTTCCTGTCTAACGGCCCTGGCGATCCGGAGCCCTGCGATTACGCCATCAGTGCGATCAAGACCATTCTGGAAACCGAGATTCCGGTATTTGGTATCTGCCTGGGTCACCAGCTGCTGGCACTGGCCTCTGGCGCCAAAACCATCAAGATGAAATTCGGTCACCACGGCGGTAACCACCCGGTACAAAATCTGGATAACAAGCAGGTGATGATCACTGCCCAGAACCACGGTTTTGCGGTGGAGGAGTCCAGCTTGCCGGCCAACCTGCGCGCGACTCACAAGTCGCTGTTTGACGGTTCACTTCAGGGGATTCACCGCACCGACAAGCCGGCCTTCAGCTTCCAGGGTCACCCTGAAGCTAGCCCAGGCCCGCACGATGCCGCCCCCCTGTTTGACCACTTTATTGAATTGATGCAAGCGCGCAAAGCGTCCTAACCGGAGTCGACATGCCAAAACGTACCGACATAAACAGTATTTTGATTCTCGGCGCTGGCCCGATCGTAATCGGCCAGGCCTGTGAGTTCGACTACTCAGGCGCCCAAGCCTGTAAAGCGCTGCGCGAAGAGGGCTACCGCGTCATTCTGGTGAACTCTAACCCAGCCACCATCATGACTGACCCCGCCATGGCGGACGCTACCTATATTGAGCCGATTGAGTGGCAAACCGTTGCCAAGATCATCGAAAAAGAGCGCCCCGATGTGATTCTGCCCACCATGGGTGGTCAGACTGCACTCAACTGTGCTCTGGCGCTGGCCAAACACGGCGTGCTGGAAAAGTACAATGTTGAGCTGATCGGCGCCAAAGAAGAAGCCATTAACATGGCCGAAGACCGCAATCTCTTCGACCAGGCGATGAAGCGTATCGGCCTGTCCTGCGCCCGCGCCAAGATTGTTCACAGCCTGGAAGAGGCCCGTGAAGCACCGAAAGAATTCGGCTTCCCCTGTATTATTCGCCCGTCTTTTACCATGGGTGGTTCTGGTGGCGGTATCGCTTACAACTGGGATGAGTTTGAAGAAATCTGTACCCGCGGCCTGGACCTGTCGCCCACCAACGAGCTGCTGATCGACGAATCTCTGCTCGGCTGGAAAGAGTACGAGATGGAAGTGGTGCGCGACAAAAATGACAACTGCATTATTGTCTGCTCTATCGAAAACTTTGACCCCATGGGTGTGCACACAGGTGACTCCATCACCGTAGCGCCAGCGCAAACCCTGACCGACAAAGAGTACCAAATCATGCGTAATGCATCGGTTGCGGTGCTGCGTGAAATCGGCGTGGAAACTGGCGGTTCCAACGTGCAGTTTGCGGTTAACCCCGTCGATGGTCGCATGGTAGTCATCGAGATGAACCCGCGTGTGTCTCGCTCTTCAGCCCTGGCCTCTAAAGCGACGGGTTTCCCTATCGCTAAAATTGCCGCCAAGCTGGCGGTGGGTTACACCCTGGACGAGCTGCAAAACGAAATCACCGGTGGTGCAACGCCTGCGTCTTTCGAGCCGTCGATCGACTATGTAGTTACCAAAGTGCCGCGCTTCACCTTTGAAAAATTCGGCGATGCCGATGCCCGCCTGACCACCCAGATGAAATCTGTGGGTGAGGTGATGGCCATTGGTCGCACTTTCCAGGAATCCCTGCAAAAAGCGCTGCGCGGCCTGGAAGTGGGCTCTGCCGGTTTTGAATCCAAGGTAGATGTAACCAGCGAAGAAGGCCAGTCGCGCATTCGCCGTGAACTGGTTACTCCAGGCGCTGAGCGTATCTGGTACGTGGGCGATGCCTTCCGCATGGGCATGAGCGTGGAAGAGGCGTTCAGCCTGTCCAAGATCGACCCCTGGTTCCTGATTCAAGTTAAAGAATTGATTGATATCGAACAGTCGCTGCGCGGCAAGTCGCTGCAGGATCTGGATGCCGATCAACTGTTCCGCCTCAAGCGCAAAGGCTTCTCTGACAAGCGTTTGGCGCTGTTGCTGGGAACCAACGAAAAGTCTGTGCGCCATCACCGCCAGGGTTTGAATATTCGCCCTGTGTACAAGCGCGTGGATACCTGTGCTGCTGAGTTCTCTACCTCTACCGCTTATATGTACTCTACCTACGAGGAAGAGTGCGAAGCTAACCCCAGCGACAAGAAGAAGATTCTGGTCATCGGCGGCGGCCCCAACCGTATTGGTCAGGGTATCGAGTTTGACTACTGCTGCGTACACGCCGCCCTGGCGATGCGCGAAGACGGTTACGAGACCATTATGGTCAACTGTAACCCTGAGACAGTGTCTACCGACTACGACACTTCCGATCGTCTGTTCTTCGAGCCAGTAACCCTGGAAGACGTGCTGGAAATCGTACAGAAAGAAAAGCCTGTAGGCGTGATTGTGCAGTTTGGTGGCCAGACGCCATTGAAACTGGCGCGCGCTCTGGAGGCTGAAGGCGTGCCCATTATTGGCACTAGTCCTGATGCTATCGACAAGGCCGAAGACCGCGAGCGCTTCCAGCAGATGATTGAGAAGCTGGAGCTGCGTCAGCCGCCCAATGCCATTGTCCGCTCTCTGGAAGAAGCTCTGCTGGCTGCCGACAAGGTTGGCTATCCACTGGTAGTTCGCCCGTCTTATGTACTGGGCGGTCGCGCCATGGAGATTGTTTACAAAGAAGAAGAGCTGCGCACCTATATGCGCACGGCGGTGCAGGTATCTGAAGATGCACCTGTGCTGCTCGATCATTTCCTCAACAATGCTATCGAAGTGGATATAGATTCTGTCTCCGACGGCAAGCAAGTGGTTATTGGCGGCATCATGCAGCACATTGAGCAGTGTGGTGTTCACTCGGGTGACTCTGCCTGTTCGCTGCCGCCTTACTCGCTGCCTGCCGATGTGCAGGACGAGATGCGCGAAACTGTTAAAAAGATGGCCATTGAATTGGGCGTTATTGGCCTGATGAATACCCAGCTGGCTTATCAGGACGGCAAGATTTATGTGATCGAAGTGAACCCGCGCGCCTCGCGTACTGTTCCTTTCGTGTCCAAGTGTATTGGCGTGTCTCTGGCCAAGGTTGCGGCTCGTTGTCAGGCGGGTATCAGCCTGGAAGATCAGGGTTTCACCAAGGAAATCATCCCCGATTATTTCAGTGTTAAAGAAGCGGTATTCCCCTTTAACAAGTTCCCGGCGGTTGACCCGATTCTTGGCCCAGAGATGAAGTCCACCGGTGAAGTAATGGGCGTAGGCGACACCTTCGGCGAAGCCTATGGCAAGTCGCAGCTGGCAGCTAACAACCGTATCGCTGCCAAAGGCACTGCCTTTATCAGTGTGCGCGATATGGATAAAGATGGCATAGTCGGTGTAGGTAAAGACTTGGCCGACCTTGGCTTTAAGCTGGTTGCTACCCGTGGTACTGCCTCTGTGTTGCAGCAGGCTGGCCTGGAAGTCCAAGTGGTAAATAAGGTGCAGGAAGGTCGTCCACACATTGTTGATATGATCAAAAACGATGAAATCGATTTGATCATTAATACCGTGGAAGGTCGTCAGGCTACCCGTGATTCATCATCTATCCGTCGCAGTGCCGAAAACCACCGCGTGTATTACAACACTACACTGGCTGCAGGTTTTGCGGTTTGTATGGCGCTGAAGCAGGCGCAGGAGATCAATGTACGTCGCCTGCAGGATTTGCATCAGCGAATTACCAAGTAATTTGAGTCATTATTTGAGTTACTAAGAGAAGGAAAGGCGCATGAGCACCAAGTTCCCCATGACCCAGGAAGGCGCAGAAAAACTGCGCCTTGAGCTTGAAGACCTGAAAAAAGTTCAGCGGCCACGCATTGTGGCGGCTATTGCCGAGGCTCGCGCCCACGGCGATTTAAAAGAAAACGCTGAGTATGCGGCCGCCCGTGAACAGCAGAGCTTTTGCGAAGGTCGCATTAAAGAAGTTGAAGCCAAGCTGAGCCACGCGCACATCATTGATGTGACCGCTATCCCGCACACGGGTAAGGTGCTGTTTGGTACCACGGTAACCATTATTAATCTGGAGACAGATCAATCTGTCAGTTACCAGATAGTTGGCGATGATGAGGCGGATGTTAAATCCAACAAAATCAGCGTCAACTCGCCTATCGCCCGCGCTTTAGTGGGCAAAGAGGAGGGCGATGTGGTTATAGTGCGCGCCCCTGGTGGTGAGGTGGAGTACGAAATTGATCAGGTGGAACATATCTAACTGATTGAATTCAAACAAAAAAGGCTGATCATTGATCAGCCTTTTTTGTTTCTGCCCGAGTTAAGTTACACAGGGCGATGCAGGTTGGATAGTTTGGGATTGGCCTTTTTATTGGGTTTATAAATTAGCAATACCTTACCAATTTCCTGGATAATTTCGATATTGGGCAATTCGGCAATTTCTTCGACCAGGGCTTTGCGGTCTTCGCGTTCAGCTACAGCCAGTTTGACCTTGATCAGTTCGTGATCGTCCAGGGCGCGGTTGAGTTCATTGATAACGCCTTCGCTCAAGCCATTACCGGCGATTGTCACAATGGGGTTGAGCTTGTGGCCAATGGTGCGAAATTGCTTTTTACGGTCCGGGCTGATCGGCATACAATTACCTAAAAAAATGACAGAAATACAGAGCTGCGCATTGTACCTCATTCTGCGGTCGGCTTAGTGCTCCTGATAGGTGTCAAATGTCAATTTCGAGCCTTTGCCGCCAGTGTTAATCTGGGTTAATGCTGGAATTTAGCTTGTTTTTTTTAAATTAACCCCCAGTATGTGAGTTTAGGGTTATGGCTACCCAGCCCAAACCCATTTACCGCCTGCTTTTTGCTGTTATCAGAGGACCTTTCCTTGAACGACATCACTAAAAATCTCGTCCTTTGGCTGATCATTGCCATAGTGCTGTTCAGTGTTTTCGAGAGCTTTAATCGCCCATCCCCGTCGCAAAACCTTAGTTATTCCGAGTTCATCTCGGCAGTTAAGGATAATAAGGTGCGCGATGTCGTTATCGGCAGTGAAACTATTGATGGCACCATGAGTGACAACACCCAGTTTCGCACTATCCGTCCTTTGGTCTACGACCCCAAGTTAATCGATGATCTCTACAATCACGGGGTTAACTTTGAAGGCCGCGAAGTTGAAAAGCCTGGCCTCATATCCCAAATTCTTATTTCTATAGCACCAGTGCTGCTGATTATTGCGGTTTTCTGGTTCTTTATGCGTCAAATGCAGGGTGGTGCCGGTGGCAAAGGCGGCCCCATGAGCTT
>CBIMZH010000124.1:0-7321 GCA_966248255.1 uncultured Cellvibrio sp. | reverse complement strand
AGAGGCAATGGTGCCCTCTATCAACTTCAGCAGCGCCTGCTGCACACCCTCACCGGATACATCGCGAGTGATTGAAGGGTTGTCGGATTTGCGCGAAATCTTATCAATTTCATCTATATACACTATACCCTGCTGCGCCTTTTCAACATCGTAATCACATTTCTGCAGCAGTTTTTGGATAATATTCTCTACGTCCTCGCCGACATAACCCGCCTCAGTCAGGGTGGTAGCATCAGCAATTGTAAATGGCACATCCAACAAACGAGCCAAGGTTTCTGCCAAAAGCGTTTTACCACTACCGGTAGGGCCAACCAGCAAAATATTACTTTTACCCAGCTCAACAGTCTCTTTGTCTTTATTTTTGTCGCCGTGACGCAGGCGCTTGTAATGGTTGTAAACCGCTACAGCCAATACTTTTTTTGCTCTTTTTTGACCAATAACATATTGATCAAGAATCGCCGAAATTTCATGAGGCTTGGGTAACTTATCCGACCCACCCTCAGTGGCACTCTCCTGAATCTCTTCCCGGATAATATCGTTACAAAGATCTACACATTCATCACAAATAAATACTGAAGGGCCAGCAATTAGTTTGCGGACCTCATGTTGGCTCTTACCACAAAAAGAGCAATAAAGAAGTTTTCCGTTTTTATCGCCAGCGTCAGAGGTGTGATCGGTCATTGAAACCTCTCCATCAATTTATAAACACCATATATCAGGCTCAAAAAATAAAATTCAAGCCAAACATCAAAACCAGGCCACTCAAAAAGCTGAAAGGTTTAGCCGGGGCCAAACCTTAACAGAGCAAAACCTACTTGGCAGTCATTACTCGCTTTTCAACTACCTGATCTATAAGACCATAGTCTTTAGCCTGGAGCGCAGACATAAAATTATCGCGCTCCGTATCTACTTCAATTTTTTCTATTGGCTGGCCTGAGTGAAGAGCCATCAGCTCATTCAAGCGTGCACGGATTTTCAATATTTCTTGAGCTTGAATATGAATATCTGAGGCCTGCCCCTGAGCGCCACCACTCGGCTGGTGAATCATCACGCGCGAGTTGGGCAGACAGAAACGCTTACCTTTTGCACCAGCATTAAGTAAAAAAGCCCCCATGCTACAAGCCTGACCTATACACATGGTGCTTACATCCGGCTTAATGAACTGCATGGTGTCATATATAGACATACCTGCAGTTACCGAACCACCCGGGGAGTTAATATAAAGATGAATATCCTTGTCTGGATTCTCTGCTTCAAGAAACAAAAGCTGTGCCACAACGAGGTTAGCCATGTAGTCCTCTACTGGACCAACCAAAAATATTACCCGCTCTTTTAACAGGCGAGAATAAATATCAAATGAACGCTCACCCCTTGCCGTTTGCTCAATAACGATTGGCACTAAGCCACTGTTTAATATGGAAGATTGGGATTTTAAGAACTCGTACGACATCTCGATTTTTATCCTTATGAAGCACGCGGCTTCGATCCGGGAACCAGTTATAAGTCACCAGAGAGCTTAACCCGTGATGGGATTATATGCCAGTCAAATGCGGAATTTAGCGGGGGATTTGCAGGATGGAAGCCGCAAAACAGGCGTTTTGCGGCTTTTTTGGGCGATTAGCGTTGCGCGTTAGCCTTGATCACTTCGTCGTAGCTGGTTTCGACGTCAGCCACCTTGGCTTTATCAAGAATGTGATCCACAACTTGATCTTCCAAAACTGCAGACTCTACACCGGCCATCAGCTCAGCATTGTTGCTGTAGTACTCAACAACTTCTTTTGGCTCTTGATAGGTCGAAGCAATTTCTTCGATCATAGCTTTTACGCGCTTAGTGTCTGGCTTCAATTTGGCTGATTTAACTACCTCACCAACAATCAGACCCAGAGTTACACGACGCTGAGCTTCTTCCTGGAACATAGTGTCCGGCAGCAGAGACTTAACATCAAAATTTTGCTGTTGACCACCAAAGCGCTGCATCATTTGATTGCGCAGAACATGAATTTCGTTGGCAACAAGTGCTTTTGGCACATCAACCTGGTGAGATGCAATAAGAGCATCCATCACCTGACCTTTCACTTTTGCTTTAAGGGCATTTTTGAGCTCGCGCTCCATATTGGCTTTCACTTCCTTACGGAACTGCTTTTCGCCACCCTTTTCAACACCAAACTTGGCAAAGAACTCTTTCTTAAGCTCTGGCAAAACAGCTTCAGAGACCGAGTTAAGCGTAATTGCGAACTCTGCTTTAGCGCCCTTCAACTCTTCAGAGTTGTAGTCTTCAGGGAAGGTAACAGCAATGGTTTTTTGCTCACCAGCCTGCATACCGACCACGCCCTCTTCGAAGCCAGGGATCATGGACTTGGAGCCAAGCACCAAGGTGTGACCTTCAGCCTTGCCGCCAGCAAACTCAACACCATCTTTGGTGCCGACAAAATCAATATTTACCTGGTCGCCATCAGCTGCAGCGCGCTCAACTTTGTTCCAGCTCGCTTGATGCTTGCGCAAAACTTCAACCATGTTGTCTACGTCAGCATCGGTCACCTCAGCTTTTTGGCGAGTGATTTCGTATGCAGCCACGTCACTCAGCTCAACGCTTGGGTAAACCTCAAATACGGCTACGTATTCAAGATCTTTACCAACAGCTAACTGCTTGGGCTGAATAGCTGGTTGACCAGCGGGCTTGAGGTTTTCTTTTTGAACAGCAGCGTAAAATGAACGGCTGATAACATCGCCAACCACTTCCTGGCGAATACCAGCGCCATAACGCTGCTTCACGATTGACATGGGCACTTTGCCCTTGCGGAAACCTTTGATGCTGACGTTGCGAGCAGCGTCTTTCAAACGGTTTTCAACTTCGTTTTCTACCTGTTCAGCTGGCACGCCAATCGTTAAGCGGCGCTCCAATCCAGAAGTCGTTTCAAGTGAAACCTGCATAATTGCCTCGTGAAATAAACTGATGAGATATCTCAATCGATTGGCATGCTGCCAAAGAGGCAACCTGCCTGAATATGGTGCGGACGGAGAGACTCGAACTCTCACACCTTGCGGCGCCAGAACCTAAACCTGGTGTGTCTACCAATTTCACCACGTCCGCTTGTAGCGCAAATGCGCCTGAATTATCGCAAAACTCTAAATCACTGATTTTTATAGTATTTTATAAAAACATTGTGGCCCAAGCCGCGAAGGGTGCTGATTCTGCCACAGTCACCAGCAGGGTTCAACAATTCTGTGGCACTTTCAGTATTCGGCGCTGGTTTCGCGCTGGCGCAATACCAAGGCGCGAAAATCAGCCTGCCAAAGGATTAGATCCGCAAGGGTTAATACTGGCGCCCCCTCATCCAGTTGAGTGACGTCAATAACTTGAATCTGCGCCTCGCGTGCAAAAGCTTTAGGCTCTTTACGCAGCTCAGGCGAACGCCCATAAGCGTTGAACGCCAACTGTAACCGCGCCAACCAGCTATTTTTGTCATTTTGGAGTGCAATCAATTCAGCTGCTTCACCAGCCGACCGGCCAGAGGCCTCAAGTGCGACCGCCAAGGCAGCAGTATCAACGACCTGGCCGGGGGCCTTTAATCCGTAGTTTTCACCCAGCTCACGCAAATAAAACAGATATGCCTGATGCAGCTGCAGCATTGTCGACTCCAACAATGCCCTCAAACCGATAACCTGCTGTGCACCGCGCGGTTCCGCGCAGGATTGCGCCATAACCAGCAACTCAGCCGCATTGGCGAGCTTTTGATTAACCAAGGGGACATGTGCGTTTGGCATTTTGCCTACTCCAGAAAAAACAAGGCGCCACGGACAATCGATCCGGGCGCCTTGGAAAAACACAAGAACTATTCGCTATTTGGACACCAACCACTTACCGTTGGTAAAAAAGGCTTTCCAGCCTGTCGCCTTGCCATTCACTTCCGTTTGCACGTATTGCTCTTTAGTCTTACGGCTAAATCTTACTATTGCTTTATTTCCCTCTGGATCAGCAACAGGTGCACTTAATAGAAAGTGATATTTTGGATCTATCTGGTCTTTGTAGGGCAGCAGCTCAGCAACCAATGGCGCTCTGGTTTCGCGATTTTTCGGGAACTGGCTCGCCGCCAAAAACAAACCGGCAGCGCCATCCCTTAACACATAGTGATCATCTACCTTCTCGCAGCGCAATTCGGGCATGGAGATTGGGTCCACTTTAGGTGGTGCAGCCTCGCCACTCTTAAGCAGTTTGCGCGTATTTTTACACTCACTGTTGGTGCAACCAAAGTATTTACCAAAACGCCCCGTCTTAAGCTGCATTTCACTGCCGCACTTATCACATTCAATTGTCGGGCCTTCATAGCCTTTAATGCGATAACTGCCCTGCTCTACCTCGTAGCCGGCACAATCTGGATTGTTGCCGCAAATATGTAACTTGCGCCCCTCATCAATTAAGTAAGAGTCCATTGCCGAATTACAAAGCTTGCAGCGATGCTTGGAGCGCAGCTGGCGAGATTCAGCCTCTTCATCTGCATCTGCATCTATAGCTTCATGACCAGAAACCAGATTCATGGTGTTCTTACAGCGCTCCTTCGGCGGCAAGGCATAGCCAGAGCAGCCCAAAAATACGCCTGTACTGCCAGTGCGAATTTGCATGTGACGACCGCATACCGCGCATGGAATATCCGTATCGGTTGGATCATTAGCGCGCATGCCCTTTTGATCAGCAGAGGCAAGCTCGAGTTTTTTACTAAAATCCGCGTAAAACTCATCCAACACTCCGCGCCACTGCTTACCACCCTGTGCCACCTCGTCGAGTGACTCCTCCATATTGGCGGTAAAACCATAGTCCATCAGATCATCAAAACTTTCCACCAGACGCTCAGTAACTATATCGCCCATTTTTTCGGCGTAAAAACGGCGATTTTCCTGGCGCACATAACCACGCTCCTGGATGGTAGAGATGATAGCTGCATAGGTTGAGGGGCGACCTATACCACGCTTTTCCAACTCCTTTACCAGGCTGGCTTCGGTAAAGCGAGCCTGTGGCTTGGTGAAATGCTGCGCAGGGTTAAGCTTGAGCAAAGGCAATACCTGACCCACTTTCATATCTGGCAGGACAACGTCTTCATCTTTTTTAACTTGCTGCGGCAGTACGCGAGTGTAACCGTCAAAGCGAATAACTCGACCACGGGTGCGCAATTCAAAGTCACCTGCTTCCACCACAACACTGGTGCTGGTGTATTCTGCCGGCGTCATCTGGCAGGCCACAAACTGCTGCCAAATCAAACCATAAAGGCGCTCCGCATCACGCTCCATACCGGAAAGTTGATTGGGTGAAGTCTCTACATTCGACGGGCGAATCGCTTCGTGAGCCTCTTGCGCGCCCTCCTTGCTGGAATAGCTCAAGGGGGCTTCCGGCAAGTATTTTTTGCCAAAATTTTCCAAAATGTAGTTGCGACAGGATTCCAATGCATCCTGACTCAAATTGGTTGAATCGGTACGCATATAGGTGATGTAGCCAGCTTCATACAAGCGCTGGGCAAGCATCATGGTCTTCTTCACCCCAAAGCCCAGACGAGTACTGGCCGCCTGTTGCAGGGTAGAAGTAATAAAGGGCGCACTTGGCTTGGACTGGGTTGGCTTATCTTCGCGATTGACCACCTTGTAGCTAGACTGCTGCAACGCATTAACAGCGGTCATAGCCTGGGTTTCATTAACTGGCTTGAACGCCTCTTCACCCTGCTTTTTAACTTCAAAGGCGACAGACTGGCCGGAATCAGCTTTTAGATCAGCCACCAAAGTCCAATATTCTTCAGGGATAAAAGCGCGAATTTCACGCTCGCGCTCAACCACCAGACGCACAGCCACAGATTGAACCCGGCCAGCGGAAAGCCCTCTTGCAACCTTCTCCCACAGAAGAGGCGACACCATGTAACCCACTACGCGATCAAGAAAACGTCTGGCCTGTTGGGCATCCACACGGTTTTGATCTATAGGGCCTGGGCTTTTGAACGCGTTTTGTATCGCCGTCTTGGTAATTTCGTTAAACACGACGCGACGGAAGCGCGAGTCATCGCCACCCAAGGCTTCACGCAAATGCCAGGCGATTGCCTCTCCCTCTCTATCCAAGTCGGTTGCGAGGTAGACAGTGTCAGCTTTCTCGGCGAGCTTTTTCAGCTCTTCAACCACCTTCTCTTTGCCAGGCAGTATTTCATAATGCGCTTCCCACCCCTTATCCGGGTCTATGCCCATACGACCGACCAATTGCGATCTACTTTTTTCCGCCTGATATTTGGCCTTTTGCTCGGGGCTCATCTTGCGCGTAGCCGCTGCCTGCTTAGCCCGCTCTTTGGGGTCTACTGGCTTGCTTGCACCACTGGTTGGCAAGTCCCGGATATGGCCAATACTGGATTTGACGACGAAATCATTCCCCAGATATTTATTGATGGTTTTGGCCTTGGCGGGTGATTCTACAATTACTAAGGATTTTCCCATGGTATGCAACTGATTCTCTATGCAAAAATATGCGCCACTGAGTGATTTTCAAGCGGCCGATTCGTAGTACAATTGGCGCCCAGGATCAGACTAGCCTAAGAAGGTGCGCATATATAAGTCCTGATATGAAGGGGGTCAAGGAGGTTTTCACTGGCATTACAGCTCCAAATCGACTTATTAAATTGGCAACAGGCCTTAATTCAAGTTAAATACAATATTAAAAATAATGTGTAACCATATGATTAAAAAGACCTTTTCAAAAATAAGCCCGACTAACTTAACGCCAAATCCAAGCCTAACTAACCCTAGCTAAAACTTTTTAATTTCGCATGGCAATTTTTGTTGTTTTATTGCTCCTGGTCCTGGCGGCTCTTTTGGCCGTAAGCATAATGACCAGTATTCAGCGCCGTCAGCAGCAGCGAAGACTGCAGCAAAGACGCCTTCGTCTTGAGGTAGAAGAGCTCAACGAAATAGTGACTTGCCTGGAGCTAACCCTCCCGAACCCACTCATTGCCAAACACCTGAATGACAAGGTGATTGCGCTGCTGGAAAAAATCGAATCGCTTGAGGATTACAACCGGGAGCGAATTCGCAGCCAGGTAGCTGCCGCCCAAACCAGATCCGAGCGTTTGGCTAGCCCCATGGAGTCCCGAGTAATCAGCTTCCAGCGCGATAGCGATGCTCAAATCCTTAAAGCCCAAAGCCACATAACTGACGCAATTAATTACCTGCCACATCTGGTTGCCATTGGCAAAGTCAGCGAATTGGAACTGGATAGTTTTCAAAATGAACTGCGCTGGGCCCATTTGATGATTGCGGTTATCTCCAATATCGCCCAAGGCAGAAAAAGCCTGGCAAT
>CBIMZH010000123.1:0-7357 GCA_966248255.1 uncultured Cellvibrio sp. | reverse complement strand
GCCAAGGGCGCCATATCGGTCAGCTTGATAAAGCCAAACTTCAGCGAATCTTTTTCTGCTGGGCCGGTAGCAGCCTGAGCGCCAGCGGCGGTAGCCAAGCCCATACACAGGGCGAGCAGGTGGCGGCGAACTTTGGGCGCAGGGGTAGTTTTAGTTTGCGCAAATATTTTTTTAAATATTGAAAGTGAAACCAATCTAGTCATGGTGAAACTCATAGCGTTGCTCCTGGCTGCGGTTAAGCGATCAAATTGTTGTAAGTGTCTGGCCAATTCCAAATAAGAAAACTCAAGGGTGTTAAAGCTGGGAGAGGAAGAACTTTGGTACCTGGTGTCAGCCTCCCCAGCCAAGTGCGCACTCTGGGTATTATTCAAACACTGTGCCAAGAGCAAAAATCACCTGAATGGGGCAAAAAAATGAATGTTGCACAGCGCCAGGGGTTGGCTTGGGGATTTTTTTGGCGTCTTGTGCACTGACAATAATCACGCAAAAAATACGAGTGCATTAATGGGGCGAAAACTGTGCGTCGATTTTTGCAAAAGCTAAATTCTTTGGTGCGAGAGCTGCACTTAATTTGCGCAATCGTCCAAAAACCCTGGTTGTGGGGCTAAAACAGAAATATTTTCTTGCCTTGGCAGGTGGCGGTTAACAATAAAAAATCTTTGTAATTCGTGGGCTTATATTAATTTTGGCGCTTGGGGGAGGGGGCTATACTCAACTGAGTAAGGGCACTTAGGTGAGCTGGCTGACAATGAAAATTCTGCAGTTATCGGTGATTTTAGGCATTTTTCTGCTCTGGGGCTGTTCGTCTCTGGTGCAAAAGCCGGTATTTAATGCAGATCCTCAGCAATTGGCCGAGGCGCTTTCCGGCCGTGTGGTCTTGGGCCAGGCCTATACCCAGGCGCAGCTGCCGGACGATGACCTGTTTGGCCTGACCCCGGAGATGGCCAGCTTTGCCGAGCAGGCTGTTGCCCAGGCTACAGGCTCGGACAGTAAAACCGAGGCACTGCACCGGGCACTGATGGAGCAAACCGGGCGGGGCATAACCTATTCCGCCTTGTCCACCGGCACACCTATAGATGCCTTTGCCCGGCGCGAGGCCAATTGCCTGAGTTACACCCTGCTGTTTGTGGCTATGGCGCGGCATATTGGCATCAACGCCCAGTTTAATGAGGTAATGCTGCCGCCTACCTGGGATATACGCGAGGACAATACCTACCTGTTTATGCGCCATGTCAACGCCAAGGTGATTACCAGTCGCATGAATATTGGCTGGGTAAGGATTATGGATTCGGTGGAAGTGGCGGATATAGTCATCGACCTGGAAATGGGGCGCTACCGCGCCCACTATCCGCAGCACACCATTGATAAGGACAATATGGCGGCCCAGTATTACTCCAATCGCGGCATGGAGCTGGCCGCCAGTGGCGACGCGACTCAGGCGTTTTTATATTTGCGCCGGGGCCTGTTGTTTAATAAAAACGCCAGTTATATCTGGAACAACCTGGGCAGCTTTTATCGCCGCCTGGGTCATTTGCGTTTGGCCGAAGCTGTCTATTTGCACGGGTTGACGGTGAACAAGCGCGACCCAAGTATTTTGCACAATCTTGCGGGCCTTTATGAACAACTGGGCAATCGTGAGCGCCAGGCCTATTTTGCCGACAGGGTCAGATTCCATCGCGAGCAAAATCCCTACTACCAGTATCAGATAGCGCAGCAAAAAATTGCCCAGGGCGACTACCCAGGTGCGCGCCTGGCGATTGAGCGCTCACTGAAAAGCGAAAAAAATGAACCCAGGTTTTACCAGCTGGCCGCTGATATTTATCAGCAGTTGGGGCAGCCAAAGCTGGTGGAGAAAATGCGCGCTAAAGCGGAGGCGGCGGTAAAGCTTGACGGCTTATAGTCTGCGCCTTATTGATAGTTGTATGCTGCCCAGCGTAAAGCCCCATTTGCTCAGGCGCGATTCGTTTATCACTGTGTGTTCATCCACCAGCCACATCCAATCGTCCACGTTTAAAATTAAGGGTTTGTTGTTGTAACTGATTTGCAGCTGATAATTTAAATGCATGCTGTTGCCCGCTATCTGCGCCTGGCCATCGCCAATTACATCACCCGCGCGCGCTATATAGCGTTTAATACTCTGCTTATCCTCAGTCGGCACCAGCGTCCAGGTACGGCTCTGGTGTTCGCCATCGTTAAAAATAAATTTTTCCTCCAGGGTTCCTTGGCCATCTTGCCAATAGGCTTTAATGCTGGCGGTAAAATAGCGAATGACTTTCCCCGAACGATTTTTTACCAGGCCCTGGGTACTGAGCTCGCCGTTAAAAAATTGTTCGGGAATAAACTCCGGGCGATTCTGTGCGTAATCATCCACAGATTGTGAGGCGCAGGATGCAAGCATAAAGGTAACACCCACCAGCGTAATTAGCGTCAGTAAAAATTTCATGGAGTTAAACCTGCAAGGTTTTTTACTGTTACGCGCTTATCTTCCGCCTGGATCAACTGCGAGAAAATAAATGCAGGCAGGCTAACCCAGGCTGTTAAACTGGGCGGCAATTATCTGGTGGGATCTGCTTTATGAATGTTGATGTCAGCCAACTTGAACCCCAGCGAATATATCAATTGCTGGTCGGCGGTATAGTGCCCAGGCCCATTGCCTGGATAAGTAGCCTGAGCGAGCAGGGGGTGCACAATATCGCCCCCTATTCATTTTTTACTGTGGCCAGTTGCAACCCGCCGGTGTTGGCCATTACCCAGGTGAATCCGCGCGATAGAGCGGCAAAAGATACTCTGTCCAATCTACGCGCCACCGGCGATGCGGTGGTGAATATTGTCAGCGCCGATCAAGTTGAATTTATGAATCAAAGTTGTGGCGATTACCCAGCTGCAGTTTCCGAGTTCGATGCGGCGGCAATTGCCAGTGTTGCCAGCAGTCGCGTTAAAGCCTTGGGTGTGGCGGCGGCTCAGGTTAGGTACGAGTGCCGTTTGCGCGAAGTCCTTGAAATATCCAGCCTGCCTCTGGGCGGGCAGATGATGTTATTGGATGTAGTGCATATTTATGTGGCCGAGCCGGCGCTGGACAATGGCAAAATTTCTGCCCAGGCGCTGGATGCTGTGGGCAAACTGGGTGGCGATGGTTATTGCACCTCGCGCGATAGTTTTGATTTGGCGCGACCACAGGTTCCCCGAGAATAAAAATTATGTCTCAGTTTTATCAATTTAGCGCGCGCAAATTGGATGGTGAACTTCAGCCGATGAGCGCCTATGAAGGCAAACTGGTACTGGTAGTAAACACCGCCAGTCGCTGTGTTTTTACCTCGCAGTATGCCGGTCTGGAAAACCTCTATCAGGAATTTAAAGATCAGGGCCTGGTGGTTTTAGGTTTTCCCTGCAATCAATTCGGCCAGCAGGAGCCAGGCGATGCCGAGCAGGTAGGTCAAACCTGTTACCTTAATTACGGGGTGAGCTTTCCTATGTTTGCCAAGCTGGAAGTTAATGGCGCTGGCGCCCATCCACTGTTTAACTGGCTGAAGCAGGTGTTGCCGGGTTTCCCCGTGAGCGCCATTAAATGGAACTTCACTAAATTCTTGCTCAATAAAAAAGGGCAAGCGGTTAAACGCTTTGCCCCTTTTACGGCGCCAGAAAAACTGCGCGATATTATTAGCGATGAACTTAATAAATAGCCGTCAGCGCCATTTTAAAAAATAATCTTTAGCGGAAAAAAATCAGATAGAGCAGGCCGATATAAAGCCCGTACTGCACCACATTGTACAGCGGGCGATTAAAGGCTTTGAGTTTTTTACCCAGGAGGCCAATGCGGTAAACCACACCAAATACATAATTGAGGAAGCCAACCTTATCGCCTTTGATATTTTTAGTGGCTGAACCGGCCACGACCAAGCGCGAAAAGGCGCGGTTGAACCAGTCCACCAAAAAGAAAGTGACCGGGCGCTTGATATCCAAAAACAAAATGATGCGGTTTTTATCGCTGTTGTTTTCGGCGCTGTGAATATAGGTCTCGTCAAACATCACCACTTCACCGTCGCGCCAGGAGTATCTCTGGCCATCCACATCTATATAGCAATTGTCAGAGTTGGGCGTTACCAGGCCCAGGTGATAGCGCAGTGAACCGGCATAGGGGTCGCGGTGGGCGCCCAGGCGTGCGCCCGGGGGCAGCATGGTAAACATGGCGCCTTTTACCTGGGGCAACTGGTTGAGCAGCGCCAGGGTGTTGGGGCACAGCTGCTCGGCGGATTTAAGGTTGGCGCCATACCACTTGAGGTAAAAACGCTTCCAGCCGGTACGGAAAAAGGAGTTAAAACCCAGGTCGTCCAGGTCGGCGGATGCCTTGATATGGGCCGCTTCGTTCAGCTGTAATGCTTCATCGCGAATCATTTGCCAGTTTTGTTGAATTACATCCAGCTCCGGGAATTTGCTGGCATCGACAAATGGCGTGTTTTTTTCGCGGGAGAAGGCATAGAACAGGCAGTTGATGGGCGCGAAAAAGTTAGCGTGGTCAGTGAGGCGACGGACAAAGCGGACATGCTGCACCTGGCCGCGATTTTGGACATAAATACTGCAGACTACAAAAATAATAAAAAGGGTTATTCCCATAATTACATCATCCTGTCGGTGTTTCTGTTGGCAAGAATAGCGCGGGCAAAATAGATAGTTGCTGCAGTTTAGGCAAGGAAAATAAACAATTGGTGACAAGTGTAAGGGCGGCCATTTTAACAAATTTTTAATGACGCTTTTGTCTTGCAATGCATGGGCCTGGACTGGTTGTTTTAAGCGCCGAGTGGCGGTTTTAGCTGCCGTTTCTGCCCTTATAGTGATAGTTAAGGCTAAGACGCTCTTGGTTGCGACTTGGGGAAATCAGCCTCAGGTGTTGTGAGCCGGGGATTGAGGATAGGGATTTGGGGATAAAGAAGAGGCGGGAATCGGGAGGCGGGAGTAAGCTCCTGGCGCTGGCTCTCGGCAGCACCAGGGTTGAATATAATCCGGATTAGCTTGAGCCGCTTACATTGAGTCATCCGATTCATCAGGCTTAGGCGGCATATCGCCTTTGCCGGGTTTTTGTCCCTGGGGGCGCTCCGGGCGGCAAGCCAGACCCTGATCGCTAAATTCCGGCGGTGGGGTGGCGCAGGTGCCAGACATAGTTTCCCCCTGACGACCGCTAAAACTGCAGCTGTCGCCCTCCTGCAGTTGGCTGCAGGCGGTTATGGCTTCCTGGGGAATGGCGTGGCCCTGGTGCTTACCCTTGCCCTCAGGCGGGGTTTGGGTGCTGGCGGCATGGGCGCCGACATGGAGCAGCAGGGCACTCAGGCCGAGAAAAGCGCTCAAACTCAGTTGTGCCAGTTTGTGCGTGGAGGTTGTAGCTATGGGCATGGTAATCATCCTGTTGGTTTGCGTGATCTGCGTCAGCAGTCCCTGTATGACGACGGGGCAAAGCAACAAGTTCTCAGTGCCAGCGCACAACCATAATTGTTGAACAATTAGCTCTTGGACAATTAGCCCTTAGACATAGGGCTGGTCATCGCTGTTGCTGGTTAAAGCCGGCTCAGGCTTTTAATGGCTATGGCCGCGGCCGAGGTGCGGTTTTCTACCCCCAGCTTTTTAAATATCTGCTCCAGGTGCTTATTTACCGTGCGTGGGCTCATCTCCAGAATCTGGCCGATTTCGCGGTTGGTTTTACCCTTGGCAATCCACAGCAGCACATCGGCTTCGCGCTGGGTGACGGGGAAGTCCTGGCGCAGCGAATCTGTGGCGGCATCGGCCTGCTGCACCTGTTTTAAGCGCAGCAGGTATTCGCGCTGATCGATCAGGTTTAACAGCTCCAGCTGCAAGCCAAAGGCTTCGCATTCCAGGGACAGCTGGTGACCGCCCTCCGGGTTGCGCGCCAGCCACTGGGCAACCTGGGCCTGGCAGCCGGGGCGCAGTTGCAGCTCGCTGTCCAGCGCATCCTTAAGCCCCAGCTGCTGGTACACCTGGGTGGTGGCCCAGAGCAGCTTGCCGCTGGCATCCATGGTGAGCAGGTATTGTCCGGCCGAGTCGAGTGCGGCGCGGGCGTTTTGGTTGATGCGCGCATTGGCCAGGTGCACGCGCATGCGCGCAATGAGTTCCTGACCGCGAATTGGCTTGGTCACATAATCGACACCGCCGGCATCCAGGCCCATAAGCACATGCTCGGTATCGCTAAGGCCAGTCATAAAAATAATCGGCGTATCGGCCAGTTGGCTTTTGCGTTTTAAATGGCGGCAGGTGTCAAAGCCGTTCATGTTGGGCATAAGCGCATCGAGCAAAATAATATCCGGGCGAATATTTTCGCTGATGGTCAGTGCTTGGGTGCCCTCTAATGCCACCAATACGGTAAAGCCTTCATCCTCCAGCAGATCGTTAAGCATGTGAATGCTGTCGAGCGAGTCGTCCACTACCATCACAATGGGTTTACTGCTTTTGTGGTTCACTCCGTTTGCTCCAGTTGGTCTAGGGTTTCAAGTAAATTAATTATTTTTTCAAATTGGTATTGTTTGGCTAACTGTTGCATTTGCGCCAGCAGCGGTAGCCCGCTGTAGCCTGGTTGCAACTCCAGGGATTGCACATAATCCACCAGGCCTTTGCGATGGCCTATGCGCGCCAACTGTGCCAAGGCCTCCAGCTCTTCGCCGCTGAGTTGAGTGGCTTTTGCGTCACAGCTATTTTGCTGGGGCGCAATTGTCGGCGACTGGGGTTCGGTTTGATAGAGCCAGGCCAAGCCCAACTGTTGCTGCAAATGTTCTAACAGCAGCGGCAGGCGCAGTGGCTTGATGATATAGGCCTGGTGCAGGGGCGCGGCATCCTGGGAGTTGCCCGCCTGCTCGCGGCCTTCGCTGGCATCGGCAGACACCATAATCACCGGCAATTTAAATTCCTGGTCGCGCAGCGACTGTAACAGTTCCCAGCCACTTAAGCCGGGCATGTTGACATCGAGCATTAACAGCGCCGGCAGTGTGTTACTCGCCTGGGCAGTTTTTAACAGCGGCAGCAATTCCTCGGCATTGGCCAGGTCGAGTATGTCAAAACCCAGTGGCTCCAGCAGTGCGCGTATCAATTGGCGATGGGAGTCTTCGTCATCTACCAGCCACAGGCTGATGCGCTCGCCCTGGTAGCCGCTAATGGTTTGACTGAGCTTGGCGATAGGATCGCGTCTGGGCGAATCTATGCGCGCCAGCATCAGGCTGGCTTTAAAGCAGCTGCCCTGGCCGGGCTTGCTGGTTACTGCAATATCGCCACCCATAATTTCGCTAAGCAAACGGGTGATGGTTAAGCCCAGGCCGGTGCCGGCAATGGTGGAGCCGGGTTTGCGCACTCGCTCGAAGGG
>CBIMZH010000122.1:0-7435 GCA_966248255.1 uncultured Cellvibrio sp. | reverse complement strand
TGATTGCCGCGACCAAGAATATGGCCCTGGCCACCGATGGCGGTAAGGATAATTTTGACCGGGCCGGTATAGGTTTGGAGGTAGTCGCGCAATTGCGGTGCGCCCAGGTCTTTAGCCACCAGCTCGCCATTGAGCAGTAAATCCACCCCAAGCAAGCTGCCCTCCAAGCCCAACTCCCGCAAGAATACCTGGGTGGTCGAGCCAGGCCCAACTATATAAAGGGTGTCCTCCTGAAGCTGGTCGATCATTTCCTGGGCCACATCCAGCTGCGCCAGCTCATCGCGCTCGGTACCGGCATTTTTCACCTGCTGCAACAGCTGTGAATCTTCCGGCACCAGCAAAGTGCCGTAAAAGCGTGCGCGCACCTGGCCTTGGCGGAAAGCCTCTTCATCTATATCTTTGACATCCCGCTCAGCGATATTAATAAGCTGGCCAGTAAGCAGTTGCTTAAGAATCTCCCCCGCGGCCTCGGGGACTACCGCAAATGCACCCGAGTGCATTTTTACCCCCGAGGGAATCCCCAAGCAGGGTTTGCGCGTAGCCACAGTATCCGCCAACAAGCGCGCTGTGCCATCACCACCGGCGAACACAATCAAATCGACATCGGCATTGAGCAGCGCCTCGGCTGCAGTACTGGTATCGGCGGCGGAAGATGGAAGCTGACCGGCAGCGCCAACACACTCAACCTGAAACCCAGCGGCCAGGGCGGCGGCCTCGCCCATGTCGCCAGCAAAAGCGTAAATTTTTACCTGGTCACGAAAATCATTGATCAGGGCCAGGGCGCGCTTTACGCGCTCCTGAGCGCGAGGCTCGGCGCCGCGCGCCAGGGCTTCGGCGCGAATCGCATCGCCGTCCGACCCCTTTAACCCCACACTGCCCCCAGGCCAGCATAGGGGTTAATAATCAACCCCAGCTTAAACACAGCGAAAGCCCAGGGTAGTCAGCCAGTGGGCAGCTGCTTCGGCATCGCCGGAAACCTGATGCAGATGAACCTCGTAATTGTGGAATTCGCGGCGGCGCGGGTAGTGTTTGCGCTGCTCATCAAAGCCTTTGCCAAACTCGGCTTCACCCACGCGGGCGCGACTCGCCAGTTCGCGCAGGCGCGCGTCGTCGGCTGCTATGTCATACACCTGTTTGATCAGCACCCGCGCCAGCGCCCAGGGGGTGAGGCCATCGGGTGCCAGCAGGCGGTTGTCCTCCAGCGGCGGCACCAATTGCGCCAGGCTGGCTTTTGGCTCCAGGCCAAAATGCTGGCAGCAGGCTTGATAGATCATTTCTGTGCCATTGAGTTTGCCGTCGTAGCTGTAACCGGCAATATGGGGCGAGCCCAGTTGCACCAGATCCAAAAGCTCCAGGGAGATATCCGGCTCTGGCTCCCATACATCCAGCACTACGCGCAGATCCGCACGTTCTTTAAGCACCTGAATCAACGCCTGATTGTCGATTACCGGGCCGCGGCCACAGTTGAGCAGCACAGCTCCTTCACGCAATTGCAGGAGTTGGTCACGACCAATTAAATGAAAACTGGGATGGGGGCCATCAGTTACCAGAGGTGTGTGCATGGAGATCAGCTCGCAGGCCAATACCTCCTCCAGACTGGATAAATCAGGATTCTGCGCCAGGCTCAAATTGGGATCGTAACAGCGGACATTTACCCCCTGAGCTTTTAAGAGGCGATAAAGCAGACCACCGACATTGCCACAGCCAATTATGCCGAAGCTCTTTTCTAGCCAATTGATATTCAGATGGCAAAGTGCGGCGTAGACGTATTCCACCACCGAATTGGCATTGCAGCCTGGGGCGCTGCTCCAACCAATATTCTGCTGAGCAAAATAGGCCTGATCCAGGTGGTCCACCCCTATGGTACAGGTGCCGACAAATTTCACCTGACTGCCTTCCAGTAAATTGGGGCTAACCTGGGTTACCGAGCGCACAATCAATGCATCGGCATCCTGTACATGGGCGGGGTTCATTTGGCGACCAGGAAGGCGGGTAATCTCCCCTAAACGGCCAAAAAATTCACTTACCAAGGGGATGTTTTCGTCTGCAACTATCTTCATAAAATCTCTTTCGCCTGGAGGGAATCCTCGGGGATCAGGCCTGTCTAAAAGGGCTTGAAACTGGGGGCAATAAACCCTCCGAAAATTTTAACCCTAAGCTGTTGTGCTTTAGGGGTTTAGCATATACCTTATGTAGTGATGGCGGCTGTTTTTGCCATCTTCCGGGACATGGTCCCTGCTCACTAGGGGGGTGTATTATGAAGACCTCGAACACCGGCCACAACATGGACAATGTGGTTGATATCTTCACCAGGAAATCCTACTCAGCCCTTCACGAAGAGCGCTTCATTCGTCTCTCACCCGAGCTAGACGGCCTTGAAATGCTCTACTCTAATGACAGCTCCTCTGAACGTCTCTACAGCCTGCGTATTCTCTGCTGGGGTTTGCGCGCAAATGGCGAAGTAGTCGGACTTGTGCCCTGGCTTAACGATATAGTTCCCTGCCCCGACCTTTGTGATCCATTAAACGGTCACTGGGAAGGCTATTACGATCCAGGCATTGATGAAGTATTTTTTGATGCCCCCATGCACAAAATCATCGAGCTGGAAACCGCTGCCGAGTATTACGAAGTAACTTGTGAAAGCGGTGATGAAGTCATTCAGGAAATCCCGGACACCATAGGCACCCATGCAGTTCTGGCAGTTCCCGGCACTAAACGCCTGGCGCTGGCAGAGGTAGTCAGCTGGTGTTTGCACTTTGATGGCAGTATTTACGCCATGCTCACAGATCAAGCCAAGGTGGTGAGTACGCCAGTATTGCCCGGTGACGAATGCCTCTATGAAGCTCAGGCTCACGAGAACTTCCGTTACTTCTTCCAGCACCAGATAGCCAACAAAATTAAAGCCGAAGACCCTGAGGCGCTGGCCGCCATCTCCATGCTAGTAGATGGCATCCAGTAAAAAAACGCCGCGTAATGCGGCGTTTTTTGTTTTGGGTCTTAGCCTAATTGGCTAACAGGTGCTGCTCAGCTTTTGCGTATCTGATACAGATAGGCGCCGCCAGCTTCTGTCTGGTTGAGCAGCTCATGGCCCAAAAACAGGCAGAATTTAGGTATATCGCGGGTAGTTGAAGGGTCAGTTGCCTTCACCTCAATAATTTCGCCCGATTCCAGTTCGCGCACGGCTTTATGCAGCAGCATCACTGGCTCGGGGCAAAGTAAACCACTGGTATCTAAATACTTCTTAATTTCATCATTCATAGTTTTAAAACATCTATCAATAGTCGGGCAAATAGCATTTTGATTGCTATCCTTTGAGCGTAAGGAGAATAAACCTAGGGAACCCATACCATACCGGGGAACCAAGTTCGATGTCTCGGAAAATACCCAATAATTCTATGCCTACTGATTTTTTCTGCCGTCAAACACTGGAGCTGAGTTTTCGCCTCATTCGCAATAAAAGCCCGCTGCTGGCGCATGCCATCAAAGTGGCCATAGATAATTGCAAACCCGTAGATTACGCCGAAATGCACTCGCAATTTACCGGTGAAATGCTGCACAACAATGACTTGCTAGAGCACCTTAGCCCCCACCTTATCGGTCGTATAGTAGCTCACCTCACCCACTTGGGTAGCCAGGCACTGGATAAGCGCGATCTGCCCAGCAGCCATATAGCAGTAATGCGCACCCTGATAGATGACTGGGTCAAGCTAACCGAGTGGATTTTGCAAAACGCCGCAACTGCAGCAAATGACCTCACACCCTACCATTAACTTTGTGCGTCGCTTCAGCGCGCTCTAGCCCGCAATCCCACAACACCCGGCTTAGCGGTTTTTCCCCAGCAGGCGCAGATGTCCGGTCACCTCTTCGCGATCGTGATACAACTGCTTGAAATCCGGGGCCACCTTAAGCCCAAGCGCTTCCAACTCAGTCAAAATCCGCTCACGACATTTTTGCACTTCAGCATAGCGCTGTTTCATGGGTAGCTTGAGGTTGAAGACAGCTTCGCGACACAGACCTTTGGCAAACCAGCGGGTCACCATGGCCGCAACCCTGGCCGGCTTATCGACAATATCGCAAACCAGCCAATCCACAGGCTTGCGCGGTTCATAGACAAAACCATCGCTCAACATGTGCTCGACCAAACCGGAATCCATTAGCGCCTTATCCATGGGCCCGTTATCCACTGCCTCCACAAAAATACTGCGGCGCACCAGCTGCCAGGTCCAGCCGCCGGGAGCCGCACCCAGATCAACTGCGCGCATGCCCGGCGCCAGGCGCTCATCCCACTCTGCCGCCGGGATAAAGTGATGCCAGGCCTCCTCCAACTTCAGCGTTGCACGGCTGGGCGCATCCTTAGGCAAACGCAGACGCGGTATCCCCATTGGCCAGGCAGAGCTGTTGCGTATTGGGCTAACACCCAGATATGCCTGGGTGCCAGTCATAAATACCAGGTGCAAGCGCCAATCGCTACGTTTGATCAGGCTCGCCTGCTTCTCCAGCGCCTTGGTAAAGGGCACGGAGAACTTTTTACCCAGAGTCGACAGCTCCTTGCCTTCATTGGTATCTACAGCTTCCACCACCAGCTCACTGGCAGCAGGCAAGCTTTTTGCCGCTGCGAGCAGCGGGCTTAAGCGATCAGTCACGGGGAGATCACTAAGCACATCCAGGGCGAGAAACCACTGGCGGGTAAACACCAGTTTGCGAAACGGAATCTGCCGGATCAAGCGCTCAAGCGCTTCGGCATCCGGGCAGTGAAATATCACATAAGCTGCGCTATCGCTGGCTTTGCAATAGCCATAAGCACCTTGGGCATTAGCTAAATCGCTAATTTCTGCCGCGCATTCTTTTTCAAAACCGGGGCGGCAATGCAAAAATAATTGATTCACAGTTTTCTCTTAAAAGCTGATTTTTAAATCTCTTTAAACCTGAAGAAAATCAGGCATTAAGTTTGGCTATTCAGGAATTCGCGCGCTTGATGCTTGGTGAGGATACTCACCGATTCAGAGGCTGGATCAAAAACGATTACCACCTCGCCGCGACGCAACTGCTGCTTAACCTGTTCCACTTTAGTCGGCAAAGGCACTTCATCCCAGCCATAGTCGGTACCCTCGCGGGTGATAAATTCTTCCACCAGGCCCTGCAGGGCGTCGGGCGAAATCCGCTCAAATGGGATGATCATTATACAACTGCTCTCTCGATTAAATATTGGGATTTACGCAAGCCGTGTACTGCCGGCTGACGCGCTTGTTTGCGTCACACAAGCGGAGTAATCTTGAATTTTCCCCGGATAATAAGGAATAGGCGTGAACACCCAACTCATTCTCACCGTCATCAGTGACGACAAGCCAGGCGTTGTTGAACAGCTCGCGCAAACTATAAGCTCTCACAATGGCAACTGGCTGGAAAGCCGTATGGCTCAACTGGCTGGCAAATTCGCCGGCATCCTGCAAATAGCTGTCAACGAAGCCGATAAGGATGCGCTGCGCTCTGCCCTACTCAAGCTCGCCGACAAAGGTTTCAAGATCGTAATCGAAGATGCCCTGACAGTCGCGCAAAAAGAGTGTCGCGAATTCAGCTTTAGCGTGGTGGGTAGTGATCGCCCAGGCATTGTACGCGAAATCGCTCAGGCTTTCGCCAGCCGCCATATTAACATGGGCGAACTGGAAACCGCCTGCTCCAGCATGCCCTGGTCAGGGGAGCCTATGTTTGAGGCCACGGGTATTATTGAGGTACCTAAAGAAGTGAATCTGAATGAGCTTTATGACCAGCTGGACAAAATTGGAGATGAACTGGCGGTAGATATTCGCCTGGAATCCTCCACTGACGCGCGCAACTAAATCTAGCCTTTAGTGGTAAAAGCGCGCCTTTGGCAAAAAAAGCACCTATGGGTGCTTTTTTTGTTTGGCTAAAATCTCATCGAACTTTTCCAGCTCAATATTGATGGTGTGAGTGGAAATATTAACTTCATAGAGTGAAAACAGCAGCGATATCACCAAAAAAATTAAACTGAGTGCAAATAAAAACTGGCCGACAATCCCCCAATGCAACAACAGCGAAAACATCGACAGAGTACAAAATACAAACGATAAAACACCAAAGCCCTGCATCAAACGAATTACCTGCATACGTTTGCGCAAACTATCAATCTGGCGAATCACCAATTCTTTTTGCGCCGCGCCCTCCATATTGCTGAGCTGGCGAATGACATTTGCCAGTACGACAAAACGATTGGTATAAGCCAACATCAACAGCGAAATTGCGGGAAACAGTAAACTCGGCGTGGTGATAGTAATTTCCATAACAACATCTCAACAGCAAAAGCGCCAGCCTACTGCAGCTTTTCCCGCCAGTAAATAACTCTGTCATTGCCGCGGTACTGACCAAAACTAAAACGGGCACTGGGCAAACTGGTGTCATCGTTGTAATCACCGTTTTGATTCCAGTCGAACCGCAGCCAGGGGTAGGCGCTCAGATCCAGATTGACATTAAAACTTCCGGTGCCTGAACCGGGTGCCTGAAAATAATGCCCGGCATCACCCGCCGAGAAACTGACCAGCGTAGCACTTAAACTGCGGTACACACCTTTGGTAGCCCCACCTGCGAGAGGCACATTCAAATTGGCAGGAGTGAGTATTGATCCAGCAGGATATGAAATGGCACTGCGCAGAAGTTGAGTACAGGAATCGCTAGTCGATTTGGTATAAAAGCTACCCGCCCAATATTCAGTAGCAAAATTCACCGGCAGATTTACCGACTCAGGACCGAAGGCATCATCCAGGCGCAAGCGCCCAAAGCGCATTATTTGTGGCAAACCCAAAGTTTTGGCAGTACAGGCTGAGCCACTACAGTTGCCACTAGTCGCAGCATTCATATTCAAGCCATTGAGTTTGCGTGAATCCAGGCTGTCATTCACCTGTACAGCCAATTGCAAACTATTAAACGGGCCATCGGGCTGGGTTGAACTCTGCCGCGAAAAGCTGGCATTGGGAGAAGTTGCGGGCAGGCTATAGACTCCGTTTACCCAGGTAGCTGCAGGTGCAATTACACGTGAACCCAAGTCACCGGCCAGGCTGCCCTCTTTTGCCGTAAAACTGGTTGTCGCGGTACTGGAATAGCTCTCAGCATGGTAGTTAGTTGTACGCACACCCAGGCTGTTTTGCGCTTCCAGTTGATAACCCAAAGTAAAATTTTGGCCCATGTAGTTAAAACTTGAACAAGCGGCAGAGAGGGAATCACTGGTTAACGAAAAATAATCGGGATAAAAACGTCCGACATTGGCAGAAGGTGTAAGCACACTTGTATCACCTGCACCTAAATAATCACTGTCACTCAAGCGGGCAAGCAATTTAATACTGCCCACTTCACTCCAGGCCAAACTGCTATTGCTGAATTGCCCATCAGTCGCGGTAACGGCAAAGGGTGTGGACTGAGTCAG
>CBIMZH010000121.1:0-7467 GCA_966248255.1 uncultured Cellvibrio sp. | reverse complement strand
TGTTTTAGTAAATGGCAGTTGCTCACAAGGTAGCTGCCGACCTTAAATAACTTGGGATAATTGTTATGTCTGAAAAATTTGATGTGGTCGTTATCGGCTCTGGCCCGGCGGGATACGTTGCGGCAATCCGCGCGGCCCAACTGGGTTTGAAAACTGCCTGTATCGAGAAGTGGCGCAACGACGAAGGTAAGGGTGTAAACGGCGGTACCTGTTTGAACGTTGGCTGTATCCCATCAAAAGCTCTGCTCGACAGCTCCTACAAATATCACGAAGCCAAAGATGACTTCGCTGTTCACGGTATTACCACCAGCGGCGTAGAGATCAATGTTCCCTCAATGGTTGCGCGCAAAGCGCAAATCGTTAAGCAATTGACTGGCGGTATTGCTGCACTGTTCAAAGCTAACGGTGTAACCAGCGTATTTGGTACTGGTAAGTTGCTGGCTGGCAAAAAAGTTGAAGTGACTGATTTTGAAGGCAAGGTAAGTGTTCTCGAGGCTAACCACGTAATTTTGGCCTCTGGCTCAAGCCCAATTGATATTCCACCTGCGCGCGGAGATAACGACGTAATCGTTAACTCCACCGGCGCGCTGGAGTTCCAGGAAGTGCCCAAGCGTTTGGGTGTAATTGGTGCCGGTGTAATTGGTTTGGAGTTGGGCAGCGTTTGGAATCGTCTGGGTTCCAAAGTGGTTGTGCTTGAAGCGCTCGACAGCTTCCTTGCGATCATGGACCAGCAGATTGCCAAAGAAGCTAACAAGATCCTCACCAAGCAAGGTTTGGATATCCGCACCAGCTCACGTGTGACCGGCTCTAAAATCGAAGGTAAAGAAGTTACTGTTACCTACGTTGATAAAGACGGTAAAGAGCAGCAGGAAGTTTTCGACAAACTGATCGTGTGTGTTGGCCGTCGCCCCTACACTGAGAATCTGCTTGCCGCTGACTCAGGCGTAAACCTGGATGAGCGTGGTTTCATTTTTGTTAATGAGCACTGCGAAACCAACGCCCCAGGCGTTTGGGCAATTGGTGACGTTGTGCGCGGCCCAATGCTGGCGCACAAGGGTTCAGAGGAAGGCGTGATGGTTGCCGAGCGTATCGCTGGCCAGAAAGCGCAAATGAACTACGACATTATTCCTAGCGTTATTTACACCCACCCGGAAGTTGCCGCTGTAGGTAAAACCGAAGAGCAGCTTAAAGCCTCTGGTGAGCCATACAACGTAGGTACTTTCCCATTTGCCGCCAGCGGTCGCGCTATGGCTGCAAATGAAAGTCACGGCCTGGTGAAAATTATTGCGCACGCCGAGACCGACCGTATTTTGGGTTGCCATATTGTTGGCCCAAGCGCGGCGGATCTGGTGCAGCAAGTTGCTATCGCAATGGAGTTCGGTTCCAGCGCGGAAGACTTGGGCATGATGGTGTTTGGTCACCCAACCCTGTCTGAAGCCATCCACGAAGCAGCATTGGCAGTACATGGCCACGCCATTCACATTGCCAACAAGAAGAAGCGCTAATTTATTAGCGAATTGATAAGAGCACCGTAGAGTCCTCGAATTTTTTTAGGCGGCTCGGCGCCCACAAGGGGCTGAGCCAACGACAACCCAGTTGGCGTGTTACTTAAATTACATGACCAACCTTCGTCAAATGGAACAACACCATGAATTTGCACGAGTATCAGGGTAAGCAACTGTTTGCCCAATATGGTTTGCCTGTCTCTAAAGGCATTGCTGCCGCAACTGTAGAAGAAGCTGTTGCTGCTGCGGATCAAATCGGCGGCGATATGTTCGTCGTTAAAGCTCAGGTTCACGCCGGTGGCCGCGGTAAAGCGGGCGGTGTAAAGCTGGTAAAGAGCAAAGAAGAGATCAAGGCGTTTGCCGAGAAGTGGTTGGGCAAGAACCTGGTGACCTACCAAACTGACGAAAAAGGCCAACCAGTTAGCCGCATTCTGGTTGAAACCTGCACCGACATTGCTAAAGAACTGTACCTGGGTGCAGTCGTAGATCGCTCTTCACGTCGCATCGTGTTTATGGCGTCTACCGAAGGTGGTGTGGAAATTGAAAAAGTTGCCCACGAAACCCCCGAAAAAATTCTTAAAGCCACTATAGATCCACTGGTAGGCGCTCAGCCTTACCAAGGTCGCGAGCTGGCATTCAAACTGGGCCTGGAAGGCAAGCAAGTAAACCAGTTTGTAAACATCTTCGTAAACCTGGCCAAATTGTTCCAGGAGAAAGACCTGGCTCTGGTAGAGGTTAACCCACTGGTGATTACCCCAGAAGGCAACCTGCACTGTCTGGATGCCAAACTGGTGGTAGACGGCAACGCTATGTACCGTCACCCAGAACTGAAAGCCATGCAAGATCCATCACAAGAAGACCCACGTGAAGCTCACGCGGCCTCTTGGGAGCTGAACTATGTTGCCCTGGGTGGTGACATCGGCTGTATGGTTAACGGTGCCGGTCTGGCCATGGGTACCATGGATATCGTTAAGCTGCACGGCGGTCAACCTGCTAACTTCCTCGACGTAGGTGGTGGCGCGACCAAAGAGCGCGTGGTTGAAGCCTTCAAAATCATTCTGTCTGACTCAGCCGTTAAAGCTGTTTTCATCAACATCTTCGGCGGTATCGTTCGCTGCGACATGATCGCAGAAGGCGTAATCGGCGCTGTGAAAGAAGTTGGTGTAAAAGTGCCTGTGGTTGTTCGCCTGCAAGGTAACAACGCTGAGCTGGGTGCTAAAGTGCTGGGCGAAAGCGGCCTGAACATTATTGCCGACACCGACTTGACTGGCGCCGCTCAGAAAGTCGTTGCAGCCGCTGCGAATCAATAAGGGGTGAGACATGAGCGTTTTAATTAACAAAGACACCAAAGTAATTTGCCAGGGCTTCACCGGTTCGCAAGGTACTTTCCACTCCGAACAAGCCATTGCTTACGGCACCAAAATGGTTGGTGGTGTAACTCCAGGTAAGGGTGGTCAAACTCACCTGGGCCTGCCAGTGTTCAACACTGTGAAAGAAGCGGTAGAAGCGACTGGCGCTGAAGCCTCAGTAATCTACGTTCCTGCGCCTTTCTGTAAAGACTCCATTCTGGAAGCGGCCAACGGCGGTATCAAACTGATCGTTTGTATCACCGAAGGTATTCCAACTATGGACATGCTGGATGCCAAAGTTAAGTGTGACGAGCTGGGCGTACGCCTGATCGGCCCTAACTGCCCAGGTGTTATCACTCCAGGCGAGTGCAAGATCGGTATTATGCCAGGTCACATTCACAAGCCAGGCAAAGTGGGTATCGTATCCCGTTCCGGTACTTTGACTTACGAAGCGGTTAAGCAAACTACCGACTACGGTTTCGGCCAATCTACTTGCGTAGGTATTGGTGGTGACCCAATTCCAGGTTCCAACTTCATCGATATCCTGAAGCTGTTCCAAGCTGACCCACAGACCGAAGCCATCGTTATGATCGGTGAAATCGGTGGTTCCGCTGAAGAAGAAGCTGCGGCTTACATCAAAGCTAACGTGACCAAACCTGTTGTGTCTTACATCGCTGGTGTAACTGCACCTGCTGGTAAGCGCATGGGTCACGCCGGTGCGATTATCTCCGGTGGTAAGGGTACTGCAGACGAGAAGTTTGCCGCTCTGGAAGACGCCGGTGTTAAAACCGTTAAAAGCCTGGCCGATATCGGCAAGGCACTGAAGGAAATCACTGGCTGGTAATTTTACCCGCTGGATTTTCTTTGCAAAGGGCGCCCCTAGGGGCGCCCTTTGTTTTTTGTGCTCAATAAAGTTGGTTGAAGCTATTGCCCGTGAAAAATATCCGTAAGCCACTAAAATCAACTGGTGATGTCTGTCCGGGTAGATGCGAGCATGTTGGATTTTACCGAGTACACCAAGTTCCTGATTGGTTTGTTGGCGATTGTCGATCCCCTGGGGGCAGTGCCAATATTTATCACCCTGACAGCCCATCAGACCTATGAGCAGCGGCAGAAAACGGTAAATCTCACCGTGGTTTCAGTGTTCGTTGCGCTAGTAGTTGCGCTCTTGTTTGGCGAATGGATTCTCTGGGCGTTTGGCATAAGTATGGATGCCTTTCGCACAGCGGGTGGTTTGGTGCTGCTGATGATGGGCTTGAACATGCTCAACTCCCACGGCGCTGGCACCGACTTGCTGGAGCATGCGCCCCAGGACGAAACCCTGGCACTTATACCGCTAACTATGCCCCTGCTGGCAGGGCCAGGCGCTATGAGCACGGTGATTGTCTATGCCCATAAGTCTGGCAGTCCTTTGCATTATTTGATGATCACGCTGGTGATCTTGATAATCGGCATAAGTCTCTGGCTGTGCTTGCGCATGCTGCCCTGGCTAAGCCGCCATCTCAGCGTGAGAAGTATTATGGTGTCCACGCGGATCATGGGTATTCTCCTGGTGTCTATCGCTATGGAGTTTATTGCCGGCGGTTTGCGCGGTTTATTTCCCAGCCTAAACGGCTGAGTTTTTTACGAAAAAGTTTTGTTAATTGGCTGGGCGCACAGGCGAGCTCGGCCTAAGCTTTGGCCCTAAGAGTTCGCATACAGGGCTCAGCTCGGCAATGGTGGTATTGGTCAAGACGTCACTCAATAACAAAAGAGACGCTTATGTTCACCATCAACACAAAAATACGCAAAATCCGCTCAGCTTTATTCAGTGCCACCTTTGTTGGTCTGCTTTTACCCGGTGCAAATTTTTGCGCTGCGGATGCTGTGCAATCATCCCAGGCGCCTTCTCCCGCTGAAATTAAGCTCACTATGAAAAAGGCCACTGAGTTTATGGTGGAGAAGGCTAGCTATCGCGGAGGCTATGTCTGGTCCTATTTACCCGACTTCTCCCGTCAATGGGGTGAGCTGGAAGCCAGGCGCAGCATGATCTGGATGCAACCGCCGGGCACAGCCACCATGGGCCATGTTTTTCTCGATGCCTATCATGCTACTGGCGATGAGTACTACTACCAGGCCGCTGAGCAGGTGGCGGGCGCCATTATCTGGGCGCAGCATCCCAGCGGTGGCTGGAACTATCTGGCGGATTTTGCTGGCGAAGCTTCACTAAAAGACTGGTATGCCACCATTGGCAAAACTGCCTGGCGCCTGGAAGAGTTTCAGCATTATTACGGCAATGCCACGTTTGATGATGGCGGTACGGCAGATGCTTCCAAGTTTTTGCTGCGCCTCTATGCCGAAAAATGGGACCCTAAATACCGCCCGGCCCTGGAGAAATCCGTAGATTTTATGCTGGATAGCCAGTACCCCATGGGCGCCTGGCCACAGCGCTTTCCGTTAAAATTCGACTTCCCGGAAAAAGATCACCCGGATTACACCTCATTTATTACCTTCAACGATGATGTCGCCGCAGAGAATATCGAGTTTCTGTTGATGTGCTACAGCACCCTCGGCGAGCAGCGGGTAAGGGAGCCGGTGCTGCGCGCAATGGGCGCCTTCCTGGTAACCCAGATGGGCGAGCCGCAACCTGGCTGGGCTTTGCAATACACCACTGATCTTGAGCCAGCTGGGGCGAGAAGTTATGAGCCGGCGTCTTTATCGCCGCCAACTACGGCGGACAATATCAATCTGTTAATCCAGTTTTATCGCGCCACTGGCGACAGCAAATACCTGGCGCCTATACCGCGCGCTTTGGACTGGCTGGAAAAGGTCGCCCTGCCGTCCAGGCTGGTTCGCGATGGCCGCACCCACCCAGGGTTTATTGAGTGGCAAACGGGCAGGGTTCTTTATACCCACAGGCGCGGCTCCAATGTCGCCAACGGCGAATACTATGTGGACGACCAGCCAGGTCATGGCCTTGCTCACTATTCGTCGACCAAACGCATAGATCTAAAAGCACTGCGCACCGAGTACCAGCAGGCCCTGGCCTGGAATGCCAAGCAGTTGCGGCAAGAGTCGCCACTGTTTGGCAAGGGGCGCTACCTGCTGCCAGCGTTTTACACCCGCGACCATCTCAGTCAGTCAGATTTGAACTTCCGCGCGCAGCAACAGGCTGATAAATCAGCCAAATTGGCACCTGAGGCGCAGGTGCGTCTGCTCTTGGCTAACTTGAATAGCCAAGGCTATTGGCCAACGCCGCTGTACTATACTACCCATCCCTACAAGGGCTATCCGCCCGCAACGCCGGCCAAGGGTGATTACAGCGGCACCATGGTGGGTGACGACTGGGATACTTCCCCACACCCCGCAGCGCAGCCGGAAATGGGCATTTCAACCGGTGCATATATCAAAAATATGGCGACTTTGATTGCTTATTTACAGGCGCAAAAGCCCTGATTTGTCTGGCATTAATTTCATTAAAATCGAGATTAATGCTTTATTTTTCACAGAAAATATGGACAATTGCCGCCTATTTTCGTTTTTGGCCCCGGGGACTTTAGTCGCCCGGGGCTTGTCGTTTTAACCTGTGGGAATTCGCCCTGTTTTCCCATGGCCGCAAGCAGGACAGACTATTGAATACACCTGAGCAAGCCGCGACCTGGTCCGCACGTAAATCCGCCGAGCTCTACGGCATAGATGAATGGAGCAGCGGTTATTTTGGCGTTTCCCCCCAGGGGAAGTGGAAGTGCGCGCGAATTTCACCGAGGGTGAGGTTAGCGTATCGCTGATGGAGATAGTTGATGGCTTGCAACAGCGCGGCCTGCAAATGCCAGTGTTGCTGCGCCTGGAAAACCTGGTCGATAAACGTATCAGCACCCTCAATGATTCCTTCGCCATGGCCATTGAATCCAGTGGCTACCTGGGCCATTACCGCGGCGCTTTTCCCATCAAGGTCAACCAGCAAAACCATGTAATTGCCGAGATCGCCCGCTTTGGTGAGCGCTATAACCACGGGTTGGAAGCGGGTAGTAAAGCCGAGTTGATGATCGCTCTGGCAACGCTGCAAAATCGCGAAAGCCTGATTATCTGCAACGGCTACAAAGACTCTGAGTTTATTACCCTGGGCCTGCAGGCGCGCAAGCTGGGCTTTAAATGCTTCTTTGTGGTGGAAACCCTCGCTGAATTGCCACACATTATCGAATGCAGCCGAAGCCTGGATATAGAGCCATTGATTGGTGTGCGCCTTAAGCTGTCCACCAAAGTCGAAGGCCACTGGAGTGAGGACTCGGGTGATCGCAGCCTGTTTGGTTTGAACACTAACGAGTTGATTACGGTGGTGGACGAGCTGCGCAAAGCTAATCTGCTGCACTGCTTCCAACTTTTGCACTTTCACCTGGGCTCACAAATTCCCAACATCCGCAGCATTCGCGCCGGTGTACTTGAAGCCTGCCGCTACTACATAGAGCTGGTGGGTGAGGGCGCGCCTCTGGGTTATATCGACCTGGGCGGTGGCCTGGCGATTGACTATGACGGCACCTCCAGTACCAGCGGCCACAGCCGCAACTACAGCGTGCAGGAATACTGTATCGACGTGGTGGAAGCTATTCAGGAGTGTATGGACGCCCACGACATTC
>CBIMZH010000120.1:0-7470 GCA_966248255.1 uncultured Cellvibrio sp. | reverse complement strand
ATGGTAGTGTGGGGTCTCCCCATGTGAGAGTAGGTCATCGTCAAGCGCCTAATACTAAAAGCCCGATCAGGTTTCTGATCGGGCTTTTTTATTTTCCAGCGCGATTCAGTTTTGCTGTTGAATTTTCCCCTGCCCCAGTCAATAACCTCTTCCACTGCTTTATAATTTATAAAATTTTTAGCGGGTAGACGTCATGAGCCAGAGAGACAAGCTAGTTATCTTCGATACCACCTTGCGCGATGGGGAGCAAAGCCCTGGCGCCTCTATGACACGCGACGAAAAAGTACGTATAGCGCGTATGCTGGAGAAGATGCGGGTTGATGTCATAGAAGCCGGCTTTGCCATAGCCAGCCCTGGTGATTACGAATCTGTCCGCGCGGTAGCAGAGGCTATTAAAGACTCAACCGTCTGTAGTTTGGCTCGCGCAGTCAAAGGCGATATAGAGCGTGCAGGCGAAGCTATTCGCCCAGCGAATTCTGGGCGTATCCATACCTTTATCGCCACCTCTCCGATTCATATGAAATACAAGCTGCAAATGGAGCCGCACAAGGTGCTGGAACAGGCAGTAGCAGCGATTAAATTAGCTCGCCAATTTACTGATGATGTCGAGTTCTCCCTAGAGGACGCCAGCCGCTCCGAATTCGACTTTATGTGTCAAATCATTGAGTCGGTAATCAATGCTGGCGCGCGTACAATCAACCTGCCGGATACAGTAGGTTATGGCGAGCCAGGTGAATATGGCCTGTTGTTTCGCCGTTTAATCGAGAATATTCCCAACTCTGATAAAGCTATTTTCTCCACGCACTGCCATAACGATTTGGGTTTGGCTGTTGCCAACTCTCTGTCGGCGGTAATGCATGGCGCTCGCCAGGTTGAATGCACCATCAATGGTCTTGGCGAAAGGGCTGGCAACGCTGCCTTGGAAGAAATTGTCATGGCGGTAAAAACCCGCAAAGATTTAATGCCAGTTGAAACCCTGATTGATACCAGTCATATAGTCGCGACTTCGCGCCTGGTGTCGAGTATCACGGGCTTCCCGGTGCAGCCCAATAAAGCGATTGTGGGTGCTAACGCATTTGCCCATGAGTCTGGCATTCATCAAGACGGTATTCTCAAACACCGCGAAACCTATGAAATTATGCGAGCAGAAGATGTAGGTTGGAATACCAATAAGTTGGTGCTGGGTAAACACTCGGGGCGTGCTGCAGTTAAAGCGAGATTCGAAGCCCTGGGGATTAATTTTGCTGATGCCGAAGCACTGAATGTCGCTTTTGCCAAGTTCAAAGACCTGGCAGATAAAAAGCATGAAATATTCGATGAAGATTTGCAGGCTTTGGTTAGCGAAGCCCAGCCTCATGAAGTTGTGGATAGTTACGAACTGGGCACTATGGAGGTGCTCTGTAAAACAGGGCAAAGCCCGTCAGCGAAAATTGAATTGAAAGTGCTGGGTGAAATTAAGTCTGCTCATGCTACAGGTTCTGGCCCGGTGGATGCTACCTTCAAAGCAATAGAGGCAATTGCCAAAAGTCAGTCTAAGTTGCTGCTTTATTCGGTGAATGCCATTACGCAAGGTACTGATTCGCTCGGCGATGTCACTGTGCGCCTGGAGCATGAAGGGCAGGTTGTTAATGGTGTGGGTGCGGATACAGATATAGTTACGGCATCGGCCAAAGCTTATTTGCATGCACTGAATCTGCTGGCGTCACGCAGTGGAAAATCTCACCCACAACACGATGGCATTTAATTAAATGAATGAACTGCAGCGACAGGCGTATCTCTCGGCATTCGGCATAGAAAACTATATGCCGCGCTGGCAGCTAGTCGCAGCGCCAGCGGCTAGGCAGGTCTATATTCCCGAGACTGCTGTTGTTAACGCCTTAGTGCCTGCAGAAGTACCTGCAGTAAAAAATGGCACTGTCAACATTGAAAGCTTGGCATCCAGTGCCTTGGCTTCGCTGACCGAGGCTAAACCTGTCAGGGCTTTAGAGTCAGCACCTACTGCACCTATTAATGCAGCAAGCATACTCCAGCAGCTGGATGTAAAGCCCTTAGAAAAACTTAAGCCATTTGCGCTCAGTGTCTGGCGACCAGCGCCAGGTATGCTGTTGATTGATTCGCGCGATACATCACTGGCTCTCCCCACAGAGCTGCTGCTCAGCAATATCTTGCGTGCATTGTTCAAACTGGATACTAACGGGCAGCAGGAAGAAGTTTTGCGCTGGCCTGCCGTTGAGAACCGTTTTGTATCCCGCACCTCAGACGCCGCGCGCAGCGAACTGCAAACCTGGTTGGCGGTAGAGCATGAGCTGCGTCCGATTACCCAGTTGTGGCTTATGGGCGAAAATGCCGTTAAATATTTGGCTCAGGTTGAAACAGATTTTGCCGCAAACCTCTGGCAGCAAATTCCGGTGGCGGTAGGCGGGCTGAATGCGCGGATGCTACCCAGCCTTAACCAGTTGCTCCAACAGCCAGAGTTGAAATCCCGCCTTTGGGCTTGCCTCAAGCCATAGTTATTTGCCATGAATGAAACATTAAATCTCGACGTCTCTACGCTCTCGGGGCTGGCACTTTCGCTGCGTTTGCTTGAAGAGAGTGACATGCCTGATGTAATGGCGCTGGAGCGTAGCGCCCATTCGCACCCCTGGCGTCAATCCAGCTTTGAAGATTGCCTTAAAGGCAGGCAAAAGTGCTGGCTGGCATTTAATCGCGAGCAACTGGTGGGCTTGGTCGTTGTCACTCATGGCGGCGGCGATGCCGAGTTACTGAATATTTCTGTGTCGCCCAGGTTTCAGCGCAAAGGCATAGGTCAGTGTTTGCTGAATCACGCGGTTGAGTGTGTAAGGGGCAAGGCTGATATGTTGTTTTTGGAGGTTAGAGTATCCAATAACAAAGCGATTGAACTCTATGGTAAAGAGGGTTTTTTTGAGGTTGGTTTGCGCAAAAATTACTATCCCACACTTAACGGCCATGAAGATGCATTACTCATGGCTCGCCAGCTTTAACGACTTTACGTTTTAGTATTGTTTGGCGCTTTACTGTTTGACCGGGCGCTTTTGCAGTTTGCGTTGCAGTGTGCGTCTGTGCATTCCCAAAGCGCGGGCTGTGGCAGAAATATTGCCTTGATGCTGCGCCAGCACACGCTGTATATGCTCCCACTCCAAGCGGTCTACCGAGGGCGGCATCAAGCTCTGAATATCCAGTTGCGGCTCTGCTTGCGTATTAAATGCGGCGAGTATCTCGTCCAGGTCGGCGGGTTTGCACAGATAATTCACCGCGCCTAATTTAATAGCATCCACGGCGGTAGATATACTGGAATATCCGGTAAGCATGAGTATCTGCAGCGCCGGTTGAGCGGCGTGCAGTTCTTTAATCACCAGCAAGCCGGACTCTTGTCCCAGTTTTAAATCTACCAGCGCTCGCTCAAAATCTGTGGCGGCAAGCTGTTCCTTTGCCTGTTGCAGGGTTTGCGCCTGGCGGCAACTAAAGCCTCGCCTGGTGAGCGCTCGGGTTAAGGTGTTGAGAAACAGCTCGTCGTCATCAACCAATAAAAAATTGCAGTTTTCTTTCGACATATTATTTAAGTGGCAGGTGGATTTGGGTAATTGTGCCCTGAATGCCATCAACTGGCAGCCGATTACTTAAATTAAGTTTGCCGCCAAAGCGATCAATACTGGCTTGGCTTATCATCATGCCGACACCTAAACCCTGCTCCGAATTGGGCATGCGCTGTTTGCCCAGTTTATTGAGCAACTCAGGCGCAATGCCTAAGCCCTGATCCAGAATTTTCCATATTAGCTCTTCCTGGTTCCAGCTGATTTCTATTTGTATATCAACGGGGCTGGCATTGGCCGCGTTATTGAGCAAATTGATTAGCGCCTGGGAAATACTGGGGTGAAAACTGCAATACTGCTGTGGTGCTGTTGGATTAATGTGTAGTTTAAAACTGGCGTCAGGGCGCAGTAGCTGCCAGTGGTTGAGCACCGATAGGCAAAAAGCGCGAAGTTCAACCGCCTCCTGCATGCCGTCTTTGTGTTGTTCCGCGGTATTTACCAAGCGGCGCAAGGTTGAGCTGCACAACTCTGTCTGACTTTTTAGCAGTGCCAAATCGTCTTGCAAGTCGGAATCCTGTGGATAGGCGGCGCTTATTTCGCCGAGCATCAATTTGATGGTTGATAGCGGTGTGCCCAATTCATGGGCGGTGCCAGCGGCGAGTGTTGCCACGGCAATTAATTGTTCGTTGCGCAGTTCATCTTCGCGTTTGCGCTGCAGCAGCGCATCGCGCGCAGCCAGGTCGCGCGCCATTTTCACCACAAAATAGGTAATAAGCCCGGTGCTGATAAAAAAGTTAAACCACATGCCCAGCACGTGGGCATTGAGCTGCTGGTGATTGCTGTGATGGTCCGGGGCTAACAGCGGTAGGGGAATATAAAAAAACAACAGCAGGCTATAACTGACTAGCGAGCAGAGTGAAATTGCCAGCGCGAAACGGCCGGGCAAGCTGGCGGCGGCGACGCATATGGGTACTAAAAAGTAAGAGATAAACGGATTGCTGGCCCCGCCACTGCCGTAAAAAATCAAACTTAAGGCAATAATGTCGATAATTAACTGGGTAAAAAACTCTGCAGCAGTAATCTCCAGTTCGCGTTGAATTCGCCAATAGGTAAGCAGGTTAAACAGGCTAAGGCCGAGCAAATTAGGCAGCACCCAGGCCAGTGACAGGCTTAGCTCCCGGTGCCAGACAAAATAACCCAGCGCCAGCCACAGACACACCAAAATAAAACCGCGAATGAGTACCCAGGTGGCCAGTTGCGATGGGGAATGGTTGTTGGTGCTGTTCAGATTGGCAGTCATAGACGATCGCTTAAGATGGCGGAAAGCGCGATTATAAACCAGCTGACTGCAGTGGCTCGCGCTTGCCGATGCGACACTTTGTCACAGCTTTAACAGGGTTTGGCCCGGTGATCCCGGGGGACTGGTGTATACTGCGCGGCGTTTTTAAATTCTTTGATCAATGCCTATTGGGCCATCTTTCCGCCAGATGAATCACGCCTTACATGCCACCCTGACCGAGGGCAAGGTCTCACACCAACTTAAAAGTTTGGCTCAGCCACTGGTTTGGGGCCTGCTGGCAACTATGTCGCTCAACGCGGTGGAGACCTTTTACATCGCCCACCTGGGGCGCGAGCCACTGGCGGCCTATAGTTTTACCTTTCCCGTCATTATGGTGCTAACCAGTCTCGCCATTGGTCTGGGGGCCGGTACTTCGTCTGCAGTATCCCGCGCTATTGGCGAAGGCGATGCCTTTAAGGCCAGACGTTTGGCTACGGATGCCATGGTGCTTACGCTGATTATCTCGCTGCTGGTGTGTTTCCTCGGCTGGTGGCAGCTAGAGCCTTTATTTCGCCTGATGGGGGCCAGTGAGGCACTGCTTCCCCATATTCGCGCCTATATGTCCATTTGGTACCTCAGCGCGCCTATGTTGATGGTGCCTATGGTTGCGCTCTCGTCCCTGCGCGCTATGGGCATGAGTCAGGTGCAGGGTTATCTGATGAGCGGTACAGCGTTGTTTAACATGCTGCTGGGGCCGCTGTTGATTTTTGGCCTGGTCGGCCTGCCCAAACTTGGGCTTGAAGGCGCGGCCTGGGCAACCCTGATTACCCGCAGCCTAATGCTGTGTATTGCGCTCTATATATTACAGGCGAAGGTGAGGATGCTCACCAACCCCTTTGACCATTGGCACAAGCTGAAGGAATCCTGGGCAACCATTATTGAAGTCGGTGTGCCGGCCATGGTGGCCAATGTGATTATTCCTCTGGCCAGCGGCATAGTGGTGAGCATGGTGGCTGTGTATGGCACAGATGCGGTTGCCGGGCTGGGCATAGCTGTCCGGGTGGAGCCTTTGGCGCTAATTGTTTTTTATGCGCTGTCCGGTGTGGTGGGGCCCTTTTTTGGGCAGAACCTGGGCGCGCGCATCTTTGACCGATTGCGTGAGGCTATAGCCGTACTGACCCAATTTAGCTTGGTGCTGGGTCTGGTTTTGGCCTTGGTCCTGTGGCTGTTTGGTGCCCATATTGCCAGCCTTTTTGGACATCACCCGGAGGTTATTCGCATTGCCGTGGTTTATTTCGCCATAGTGCCCATCAGCTATGGTGCCTATGGCATGGTGATGTCGATCAATGCCGCCTTTAATGGTATGGGCCAGCCCTGGCCAGCCATGACTCTGTCGGCGGCGCGGGTGATCTTGGTGTTTTTGCCCCTCGCCTATGGCTTGCAGTGGCTCTGGGGGATATACGGAATTTTTGCCGCTAGCGCGCTGACCAATATCCTGGTGGGTGCTGGTGCCTGGTGGTGGATTCGTCGCTATATCGGCCAAATCAGCGCGGCAAAAAACGCCCCCGAGACGAATTCGTCCATTGTTTAACCTGAGCATATCAGGGAAAATGCCGCCTTTTTCGACAAACTCTGCGGCAGTCTTTTAACTGCCCCTGCTAAACCACTGGAATCCCATGCTGCCTTCAGAACTCAAGCGCGAACTGGCTAAACGTCGCACCTTTGCGATTATTTCTCACCCGGACGCCGGTAAAACCACCATGACCGAAAAACTCCTGTTGTGGGGTAATGCGATTCAGATCGCCGGTTCGGTAAAGGGCAAGCGCGGCCCTCACGCCAAATCTGACTGGATGACCATGGAGCAGGAGCGGGGTATTTCGGTGACTTCATCGGTCATGCAGTTCCCCTACAAAGAGCGAGTGGTCAACCTGCTCGACACCCCCGGTCACGAAGACTTCTCGGAAGATACCTATCGCACCCTGACCGCAGTTGACTCTGTATTGATGATGATCGACGGCGCCAAGGGGGTGGAGGACCGCACCATTAAACTGATGGAAGTCTGCCGTCTGCGCGATACGCCAATCCTGTCCTTTATCAACAAAATGGATCGCGAAAGCCGCGACCCGGTTGAGCTGCTCGACGAAATTGAAAGCGTATTGAAAATTGTTGCCGCACCTATCAACTGGCCACTGGGCAGTGGTAAAGAGTTCCTCGGCGTTTACAACTTCTACACAGATACTATCCATGTGTATGAGCAGGGCATGGGCCACACCATTCCTGATGACATCCAAATTAAGGGACTGGACAGCGACGAGGCCACCAAATTTATGGGCGCCTACGCCAGCGACTTCCGCGAGCAAATCGAATTTGTTCGCGCCGCCACTCACGAATTTGATATGGATGAATATCTCGCCGGGCGTATGACGCCAGTATTTTTTGGCACAGCACTGGGCAATTTTGGTGTGCGCGAAATGCTCGACGGTTTTGTCGAGTGGGCGCCGACACCAAGGTCACGCGCCACCCATGATCGCGATGTGATGCCAGATGAAGAAAAGTTCAGCGGCTTTATTTTTAAAATTCAGGCCAATATGGACCCGAAACACCGCGACCGCATTGCCTTTATGCGTGTCTGCTCGGGTG
>CBIMZH010000119.1:0-7514 GCA_966248255.1 uncultured Cellvibrio sp. | reverse complement strand
TGACCCTTGGCCGTCTGAGCCTGCAGAACCGCTTGTGGGGCAAGGCCCGTGACTACCTCGAAAGCAGCTTGCGCATGGAGCGCAATCCCGAGGCCTGTACCGAGCTCGCCCGCCTGCTGGCCGGCCTCGGCGAGACCGAACGCAGCAACCCGCTGTTCCAGGAGGGGCTCGGTCTGTTGGATGAGCGCCTGTTGGCGCTGCCGCTGCCGGAAAGCGTCAGAGCTTGATGTACCCAAGCAGCCCGTGGCGTGGCCCGGGCTGCTGGGCGGGTAATTTATCCAGTGAAAATACGCTGGGCACTTTTATCAAATCCGATGTGTCTGTGACCTATGGCAATCGCTTTGGCAGCTTTGGTGTGCTCGGCGTGGCTGACGAATACTTCAATATTAAAGAAAAAGTGCGCTTTGATGAGGGGCGCAGGTTAAACCGCTTGGATCAGGACGAAAACCGCAAGGTGGTGGTGATAGGCACGCGGGTGAGCGAGCGGCTGTTTTCCAGTCACCTGGAGGCGATGGGCAAGGAAATTCAAATCAACGGCATCTCGTTTAAAGTGATTGGCCTGTTTTACGACAAGGGCAATCAGGGGCGCATGTCCGAGCGCATCTATTTGCCGGTCACCGCCTTTAAAAAAGCCTTTGGCGGCGGCCAGCGCATCGACCTGATTACCGCGCGGCCCAAGCCGGGCGCGGATGGCATACAGCTGGAAGAGGAGATTGTCGAGCTGCTCAAGCAGCGGCACAAAATTGCGCCGGAGGATGTGCGCGCAATTGAGGTGAGCAACAAGGCGCGCGACGCCGAGGATATCAATGCCATGTTTGCTGGCCTGAATATGTTTATCTGGCTGGTGGGCATAGGCACGCTGCTCGCCGGCATAGTGGGCGTGAGCAATATCATGATTATCACCGTGAAAGAGCGCACCCGAGAAATCGGCATTCGCAAAGCCCTGGGTGCCAGGCCCTCGGCAATTATCTCCAGCCTGCTGTGCGAATCCATTCTGGTTACCGGCATTGCCGGTTACGCCGGCCTGGTATTGGGGGTTGGCATTATTGAAGGCATTTCGGCGCTGCTAATCAAAATGAACATAGAGCTGCCGTTTTTTCGCCAGCCGGAAGTTGAACTGGATGTGGCGCTAAGCGCGCTCCTATTGTTGGTGGCTGCAGGTGTGATCGCCGGGTTAATGCCCGCCTTGCGCGCGGCGCGCATTACCCCCACCGAAGCCATGAAGGCGGAATAGCCAGGAGCGCAATATGTTTGATTGGGACAAATGGCAGGAAATTATCAGCAGCCTGGGGCGGCAAAAACTGCGCACTGGGCTGACCGCCTTTGGAGTCTTCTGGGGCATTTTTATGCTGGTGATTTTGCTTGGCTTTGGCACCGGCTTTGGCAGCAAGATCGAAGGCATTTTTGGCGATGCCAAAAGCGTGGTGATCTTTTGGCCATCCAATACCACCCAGCTGGAATATCAGGGCTTAGGCAAGGGCCGCGCAATTAAATTTACGCCTGAAGATGTGGCCGCAATTCGCCAGAGTGTACGCGGGGTAAAACTGGTGGATGGCAAAAATAACCTGGGCAATTTTGGCGCGGCGCAATACATTGTTTACGGCGGGGAGAGCGGCTCATTTTCAGTGGCGGGCACACATCCCGGCTGGGAGCCGTTTGAATTTATCAAACTGATTGAAGGCAGATACATTAATCGCTTCGATGAAAGTGAAAAGCGTAAGGTGGCGGTAATTGGTACACGGGTGCAGGAGGTGCTGTTTAAAAACAAGCGCCAGCCCCTGGGTGAATCCATAGAGATAGGCGGGCTCAAGTTTAAAGTAGTGGGCATCTATCAAACCAATGAGCCTGGCGATGCTGGCCAGCAGGCCAATGGCCGCATTTATTTACCCAATGAAACTCTGCGCCAGGCGTTTAACCAAATGGATGCTTTCCAAATGCTGTTTTTTTCGCCCAAGCCGGGCGTTAACGCCTATGACCTGGAGCGCGAGGTTAAACAGCTGCTCTACGAGCGCAAACGCATTCACCCGGAAGATACAGGTGTAATTGGCAGTTTTAATATGCAGCAAAACTACGAGCAGAATCGCGGCCTGGTGACCGGCATTATCGGCTTTAGTTGGCTAGTGGCTATAGGAACGATTCTCGCCGGGGTGATAGGCGTGGGCAATATTATGTTGGTGGTGGTAAAAGAGCGCACTCGCGAGATAGGCCTGCGCAAAGCGCTGGGTGCAACACCAGCGGCCATCAGTTGGATGATATTACAAGAGTCACTCGCACTCACTTTGCTCGCCGGTTACTCTGGCCTGGTTGCTGGTGTACTAGTGCTGGAACTTATAAAAATATTACTGGTAAAAATCGGCGTAGGGGAGAGCATTTTTGCATCACCTTTTATCGATATAGGCACAGCCCTTTATGCGCTCATGGTATTGGTGCTGACGGGCGCCCTGGCGGCACTCTTGCCCGCCCGCAAGGCGGCAGGGGTAGACCCTATAGTCGCCCTGCAGGACGAATAATAATTTTTCAGGGTGTGAATCCAAATGCTCGCGCAGCGCATCTTAAAGATCAACAGCCCTCAAGGGTGAACCACAGCGAATGTTAAATAGGGTAAATGCCAATCCCGCAAACTGATCTTTAGCGCTAGTGTGCAAAGTTCGCCAGAGGCCATGGCTGCAAGTCTAAATCGCAGCCCTGGGTGCCAGCGCTCACAACAGGAATCAAGCATGATCAAGTTACATAATATTCATAAATACTATCATTCCGGCGAAGAGCCTCTGCATGTGCTTAAGGGCATAGATCTGCATATCCGCGAAGGTGAGCTGGTGTCCATCATGGGCTCTTCAGGTTCGGGTAAGTCCACGCTACTGAATATCCTCGGCATTCTCGATAGCCACGATCAAGGCGACTATGTGCTGGCCGGTACGCCTATTAACAAGCTCTCGGAAAAAACCGCCGCGCGCCTGCGCAACCAGTTGCTGGGTTTTGTGTTTCAGTCGTTCAACCTGCTGCCCTTTAAAAACGCTACCGAGAATGTGGCCCTGCCACTTTATTACCAGGGCCTGGGTCGCCGCGAGCGCAACAAGCGCGCTGAACAGTATCTGGAAATGGTGGGCCTGAATCACCGCGCCAAACACATGCCCAATGAATTATCCGGTGGCCAAAAGCAGCGGGTGGCCATTGCCCGGGCGCTGGTTACCCAGCCCAAGGTTATTCTCGCCGACGAACCCACAGGTGCGCTGGACAGCCAGACCACTCAGGAAATTATGGCGCTGTTTAAAGAGGTACATCAGCTGGGCAATACCATTGTGATAGTGACCCACGAACAGGACATCGCCGACCAGACCCAGCGCCAGATTATTTTAAAAGACGGTTTGATTGTCTCCGGCAAACACGGCCATGGTTTTGCCGAAGCGCACAGCCAGGCGGCTAGCGCCGACGACAATGAAGAGCAGATCCTGGGGTAGGTCATGGATAGTTTTCAGGAAATTCTGTTCACCCTCAGGCAAAACAAATTGCGCACCGGGCTTACCGCTTTTGGTGTCTTCTGGGGCATTTTGATGTTGATTCTGTTGCTTGGTGCCGGGCGCGGCATGCAAAACGGCGTCTATCAGGATTTTGGTTCGGACGTGCTGGACTTTGTCGTGGTTTACACAGGTACCACTTCCGTTGCTTACAAAGGTATGGGCTTGGGCCGCAACATTCAGTTGACCATGGATGATATTGAAGCAGTAAAGCAACAGGTTCCCGGTGTGCGCGTTATCTCACCCGAGAACCAACGCGGCGGCGTTGCCATTATCAATGGCACCAAGCAAGGCAATTTTGAAGTGCATGGCGTACCCGATGACTTTTTCAAAATTAAAGAGAGCGTGCCCTTTACCGCCGGGCGAAAAATAAACCCGTTAGACGATATGGAAGTGCGCAAAATTGCCTTGCTGGGTACGGTAGTGGCTGAGCGGGTGTTTGGCAAAAATGTTGATCCAATCGGCAAGGATGTAAAAGTAAACGGTGTGGTAATGAAAGTGGTGGGCCTGTTTTACGACAAGGGCAACCGTGGCCGCGATTCCGAGCGGGTTTATATTCCCTCAACCACCTTTGAAAAAATGTTTGGCACTAACAATTTAATTGGCTCCTTTTGGCTGAGACCCAAAGCCGGTGTCGACAGCTTTGCCATGGAAGAGCAGATCATTCAATTAATGAAACGCCGCCACGATGTCTCCCCCGAAGACAAACGCGCGATTCGCTCATTCAATATGGCCGAACCGGCCAAACGAATTAACGGTTTGTTTTTGGGGATCAATGGTTTTATCTGGTTTGTCGGCCTGGGCACTTTAATGGCGGGCATAGTGGGCGTAAGCAATATCATGATTATTACGGTTAAAGAGCGCACCCGTGAAATAGGTATTCGCAAAGCGCTGGGCGCTACGCCGTTAAACATAGTCAGTACTTTGCTAATTGAGTCGATTTTGGTCACAGGTGTTGCCGGTTACGCTGGCCTGGTCTTGGGCGTCGGCTTAATTGAGCTTATGGCTTTTGGTATTCGCGCCTCGGGGGCGCAAATGCCGTATTTCGCCAACCCTGAAGTTAATTTTCAGGTTGCTATTACCGCGATAATTTTACTGGTGGTGATAGGCGCGCTAGCGGGATTGGCTCCGGCATTGCGCGCGGCAAAAATTCCGCCCATTGAAGCCATGCGCGCAGACTAGGGAGCGGACTATGTTTTTTGACAGCGAAAAATGGCAGGAAATTTTTAAAACACTGGCGCAACACAAATTGCGCACGACACTCACTGCCTTTGGTGTCTTCTGGGGCATTTTTATGCTCACCGTTTTACTCGGCGCGGGTAAAGGCTTAGAGAACGGCGTAAATGAAGGTTTCCCGCGGGTACCCAATATTGTCTGGATCTGGATACAGGGCTCTACCCAATTGCCCTACCAGGGCATGTCCATTGGCCGCCAGATAACCCTTAAACCAGAGGATGTAAAAGATATCGCCGAGCATGTGCCCAGTGTGGGTTTTATTCAGGGGCAAAACTCTGTGGGTATCTGGGGTGGTACGCCGCCCTACGCCGTGTACAAGGATAAAAACGGCACCTTCTATGTTGAAGGTACACACGCAGGTATGGATCAAATGAAATCCATGCGCGTAATTCAAGGGCGCAGTATCAACAACTTTGACGATGAGGAAATTCGCAAAGTGGCCATTATAGGTACGCGCGTGCGCACCCAGTTATTTGGCGACAATATAGATCCCATAGGCAAGGACATCACCATTAATGGCATCAGCTTTTTGGTGATTGGTATTTTTGAATCCCTGTCTGATGGCAACCAGCAACAGGAAGAGGAAAAAATTTACATTCCCAACGACACCCTGCGGCAGGCGTTTAATCAAACCGGTTGGATTGGCAGCTTTGTGGTTACCCCCAAACCGGGGTTACACGCGCGGGTGGCGGAAGAGGAGGTTAAAAAATACCTCAAGGAAATTAAAAAAGTTAACCCTGATGACGCAGGCGTATTTGGCAGTTTTAACCTGCAAAACGAATTCGACAAAATCCAGGGGCTGTTTACCGGCATCAAAGTATTCAGCTGGTTTATTGCGGTCTGCACCATACTCGCCGGCGCCATAGGCGTGGGCAATATTATGTTGATTGTGGTTAAGGAGCGCACCCGCGAAATTGGCCTGCGCAAAGCCCTGGGGGCAACACCTGTGTCCATCATCGGCATGATTATGCAGGAGGCGCTGTTGATCACCACAGTGGCTGGCTACAGCGGCCTGGTGTGCGGTGTCTTCCTGTTGGAAGGCATTAGCAAGTTGCTCGATCAGGGCTCGGGGCGCTCGGGTTTTTTCAGCCACCCGGAGGTGGACTTTAACACCGCACTGGCGGCGCTGACGGTACTGGTGATTTCCGGCTTGCTCGCCTCCATGTTGCCCGCCGCTAAAGCGGCCGCCGTTAACCCCATTACTGCGCTGCAAGATGAATAACGCACTTAAATGAACAACGCCCCTAGGGGGCCAAGACTTAACCTCAAGAGAGACTCAAAGAAGGACGCCATGAAAAAGTTATTTTGGTTTTTGTTACTCGGTCTGATCGCCTTTATTTTTATTGGTACAGCGGTATTCCTGTTCAATAAATCCCAGGCCAAGCCCATCGTCTATCAAACCGACGAAGCCTTTACCACCAACATAGTTAAAAAGACTGTGGCTGTGGGCAAGGTGGTGCCGCGCCGCGAAGTGGAGATTAAATCCCAGGTTTCCGGTGTGGTGGAAAAGCTGTTTGTCGAAGCCGGCCAAACGGTAAAAAAAGGCGAGATAATCGCGCGCATCACCCTGGCGCCCAACATGGTTCAGCTTAACCAGGCGGAATCCCAGTTGGAGCAAAGCAAAATCAATTACCAGAACGCCACCGCCGAGTACCAGCGCCAGAAGACACTGTTTGAGCAAAAGCTGATCTCTGCCTCCGAGTACAACAAGTTTCTGCTGCAGTACGACCTGCAGCGTGAAGCGGTCAGTGCCGCCGAGAACAATGTGCTGCTGTTGAAGAAGGGCGCAACCAAAAACTCGGACAAGGTTTCCAACCTGATTCCCGCCACCGTGGATGGCATGGTGCTGGATCTGCCCTATAAAGAAGGTGCCTTTATTGTGGAGACCAGCTCCTTCGGCAGCGGCACCAGCATTGCCACCCTGGCAGATATGAAGGACATGATCTTTGAAGGCATGGTGGATGAATCCGAAGTGGGCAAAATCCGCGAGGGCATGGAGCTGGTGCTGGATGTGGGCGCGCTGGCGGGCGAACCCTTTACCGCCGAGCTGGAGTACATATCGCCCAAGGGGGTAACCGACCAGGGCACCATCAAGTTCCAAATTCGCGCGGCAGTCAAACTCAATGACAAGCTGTTCCTCCGCGCTAACTACAGTGCTAACGCCGATATAGTGCTGGACAAGCGCGACAATGCCCTGGCCATCAACGAGAGCAATCTGATTATTGAAGACAAGGGCCAGTTTGTTGAAGTGGAAACTGCGCCCCAGGTATTTGAAAAGCGCGAAATCAAAACCGGCATCTCCGACGGTATCAACATAGAAGTGGTATCCGGGTTAAAAGCCGGTGAGAAGATCAAACATCGTTAATCGCTGACCTTAGCCAGGTGCAGAGGCTGGTGCTACAGCCTTCGCCCTGGCCCAGCCCCCGGGCCCATAAACAAGTGAGTAGTTAGGAAACACTTGCGCAGCGGCCGGCCGGGTGACGAATAAAATTTAATCAAAATTAAGTTCGGGACTGGAATTTATCCGACTTATAGGTGTAGTATCGCCCGACTGGTCAAGAGAACCAGGCGACATAACAACACCACACTGTGGGAGAGCAGATGCTCAGCCAAGGGGCAAAGACTCCGGCGAGCAGAAGGGTTTGCAAATCCTCAAGGAGTAAATAAATACTCCACTGCTGCCTTAGATAACAAAAAAAAATCGGCAAAGTCATAACGCATTATCTCGGTTAATACCAAATCGCCATTTCAATGGCCGGTATT
>CBIMZH010000118.1:0-7557 GCA_966248255.1 uncultured Cellvibrio sp. | reverse complement strand
GGGGTTAGGCAGCGGCTGATCCACCAAGGTCAGGCTCAAGCGCGCGGCAAAATTGAGTGCTATAGCCGTCGCCCACCAGAGTGAGGCCCGACTTGAACGGGGAATACGACTGAGCCACAACAGCAGAACAAAAAAGACAAAATAAGCGGTAAGGCCAATGACATTGACGATAGTGAATAGAGCCATGGGCACTCCATTGACTAGCAGGGTTCAGGGCACAAGGAATAACGGCAGGGAGCTATAAGCGGCAAGCTTCCCAATCAGAATAGCATCTGACCGGGAAGCTGGATAAGCGGATTTTGAAGTGGATGCGGGCACCTGAAGGTGCCCGCCAAATGGGACTGAACTAGCGCCTACCCCAGGCGTTTTGCAACAGTTCTGGTTTGTTTATAACACCGTCGACCAGCCCCTCGACCTGCACCTTGCCACTTAACCCCGAGGCCAAACCGCTGGGACAGGCATTGTTGTCGCGATAATAAAGTGCGGCTGCCAGGCGCGCCTCGCTGGTGTCACCCAGCGCGTGGTTAAAGTCATCGCCCAGCGAGCATCCAAGAATGTGGGTTTTGCCATCATCACTGCTACTGGGGATAAAACCATCGCTGTAGTCGCCAAAGTTTTGCGCATTTACACCGCGGAACTGAATCGAAAAATACGTAGTGCCGCAGTTGGACTCAGGATAAAAACCATAGGGCTTACCGCAGGTGGTGCGGCCGATTTGAATTACCTGCACCCCTACCCCGCGCAAACCATTAATCACCGCCTCGCTGGCAGAACAGGTATCGCCGCTGGTCAACACAAACACCCGCGACAAATTCAGTTCGGGCAAGGCAGTGCCATAGGCCTGACTAAAACCCAGCGCGGTATTGTAAAAAGGCTCAGGGGCTAGGGTTTCTCCGGTGATTGGATCCTTGCTCGGGTGCTTATCATTGAATTGCAGCTTTTCAAACGTCTGACCACTGGTGCGACTGCTCCCGGCGATCATATACGCCAGCTCGCTGGCAATCGCCAGATAGCCGCCGCCGTTGTAACGCATATCCAACACCAGGTCGCTAATGGACTCACCCTGCAGCTGACTGATGGCATCAATCAAACCTTTTTCGGCGGTGGCTATATGGTCGTTAAAGGTGAGGTAACCCACCTTGCCGCTGGCTGTATCCAAAACCTTCACATTCTGCACAGGCACACTGGTGACACTGGCAGATTGCAAAGTGACAGTCACCTGCGCCGAGCTGATCGGGTCAATATAAATAAATTCATGAACCTCCCCCAGGGTGTCGGGGAACAGGCCAGCGTTAAGTTTATCTACACCGCTGCTGGTGTTGTCGTTGACCAGATCAACACCATCCACCTTATAAATTTTTGCACCGCGCGGTATAGCCGCCAGGGCTGCGGGGGAATTGGGTTGGGTATAGGCCACGCGCACTTCACGCGGTGCGTAACTGGAAATAAATGACAGTTCCATACCATAGCCATAAGTTACCCCAGAACCGGAGAGCGACTCCCAGTCATCTGTGTTATAGGTAAAGTGGAATTTATCCTTCTCGGCACCTGTATCAGTCGTCGCCGTGGTTTTTAGCAGCGCAAAATAACTCAAAGGGTCCGAGTAAAAGGCGGGGTTGCGATCAATGATTTCGCTGTACCAAAGATAGGTGTCATTGCTCCAGGAACGCAGAAAGTTATTTTCATCGGTGACCGTACCCTGCTTATCTGGATAGCTATCACCGGTTACCTGGCTGCGCCCCGAGCGAGGATTAGCGCACTTATTGGCGTACACAGAAGCCTCGGTGTACACCCCCTGCTTCCAACTGGCAGAGCTATTGGCCTGAGCCAACTTGCCACCGCCACCAGAGCCACCACCGCAGCCAACCAGGGCTACACAGATCAGGCTAAAACCAAGGTATTTACGTCCAGTCAAAATTTACCTCCCGAATCCCATGTCGTTTATTGTTAGGCTCGCCAACTCACTTTGGCAGAGGAGCGACAGGATAGTTCAAATAGAGGTTGGATGCTATATAACCAACAGCAGCGACTGCAGCATGAATTAAAATAGAGAAAATGCGCCAACTGGGTTAGGCTGGTGCTCGCCAGTGATCATGTGATGTCCGTGTGAAAACCCGGTCCAGCGCAAGGCGTAGATGGCACCGCTAAAAGACATTAACGATAATATTAATTTGCACAGGAAGCTTCCATGTCTCGCAACTCAGGCTTTATAAAAATAACCCTGTCGGTCACTGCGATTTTTATTCTGCTCACCGGCGCATGGTTAGCTTGGAACTATTATTCCTACCCCTGCCAGGACACCAGCAGCGCCAGATGCATCGCCTATGCACAGACGCAGGACATTATCGCCCCACAGCAAATTGACTTGAATTTTTCGTTTTTAAAAACACCCGCCAAAGTTACCTACCCCTATATTGCTATTGCCAAAGAGCAGGAGGGAAGCGTTATCCTGGGGCTGGTTATTAACGCCCAGGGCGAAGTAATGGGGAGCTTTATTGCAGAGTCATCAGGCGTGGAGGTGCTCGATCAGGCCGTATTAAATTCCACCTCAAGCTATGAGATTGACCTTGGCAAACTGGCCCAGGCGGAATTCCCGCAAACCAAAAAAGTAAAAATTACCTTTCAAATAAGCGAGTCAAAAAACTAACTTAACAATCCGCTAAAGCGAGAGGGATAACTGGGCCACTCCAGCCAGCGGCTACCCTGGAGGCCCAGGCCGTTCACCGCTAATTAGCAGCTGGCCAGATAAAATATCTACCCGCCAGCTGCACCTCAGCTACAGCTAATCTATTCGCACCTGAGTCAAATACACTTTTTGCTTGGCGATATTCGTGGTTTTCCCTTCCACCTCAACCGAAGTTTGCAGGCGAATATCCGCTGATGACGAACCCAGCATTAAGTTAATTTTGCCCGGCTCCAATACAAACTCCATAGCGCGATCGTAAAAGCCAAACTGGTTGGCCGAAAGCGTGAAGGTCACACGTCGGGATTGCCCGGGGGCCAGACTGACGCGCTCAAAACCTTTTAAAACCTTGACTGGCTGAGTAACACTGGCAACTGGGTCATTGATATACAGCTGCACAATTTCATCGCCAGCGCGCTTGCCGCTATTGGTTACCGTCAAACTCAATTCAAAGCTTTCGTTGGCTTTAATTTTGGCGTTGCTAATGCGCAGATCCTGATAACTAAACTGGGTATAACTCAAACCAAAACCAAAGGGGAAAAGCGGGCTGGTTTCGCTAAAGGCGTAGCCGCGTTTAGCGGTGGGTTTGTAGTTGTAGTACACAGGTAACTGGCCAACATTGCGCGCAAAACTAACCGGCAATTTACCACTGGGGTTTACTTCACCAAACAATAGGCGCGCTACCGCGGTGCCCGTCTCCTGGCCCAGATACCAGCCTTCAATAATCACCGGCGCCGTCTCGGCAATTTTGCTAATGGCCAGGGGGCGACCGCCAATCAATAACACTACCGTTGGCTTGCCGGTAGCCAGGACCGCATCCACCAGCGCCTGTTGCTCGCCAAGCAGTTGCAGACTGTCGCGATCCCCTAGGTGAGACTCAGCCCAGCCCTCGCGCGAGGTCGCCTCGTTATCGCCAACAACCACAATGGCTACATCAGATTTTTTTGCCGCAGCCACCGCTTGGGCAATCATGCCTTGCGTATCGTTGGGTGTTGCCAAGACCACTTCATCGGTATGCCAGCGCTCTTTGGAAAAACTGTTGGCGGCAATGGAATCGGCATTTTTTTGCCAGGGGTCCAGGGTCAGCAGCGTGCCCTTGGCAAAATTAATTTTTACTTTATCGCCAAGGTAATTGTGCAAGCCCTGCAAAATACTCACAGTTTGTTTAGGCACATCGGAATAGCCGCCCAATAAGGTTTCATCGGCATGGGGGCCAATCAGGGCGACGGACTTGAGTTGGGTTTTATCCAGCGGCAATAGATTATTCTGGTTTTTCAGCAACACCATCGCCTGCTCTGCGGCGCGCAACGCCAGGGCGCGATGTTCTTCGCTATCGATAACGGCAAGACCCGCAGGCTCAACAAAGGGGTTTTCAAATAAACCCAGGGCGAATTTTTCGCGCAGCACACGCGCTACCGCGCGGTCGAGAACTTTTTCGCTGAGCTTTTTGCTTTTCACCAGCGCCACCAGATGGCTATAGGCTTCGGCATCCGGCGTTTCCACATCAACACCAGCGGTTAACGCCAGCAGCCCGGCATCGGCGAGGTTATCAGTCAGATGGTGGCGAGTCATAAGCTCGCCTATGGCCATATAGTCACTGACGATAACGCCATCAAAGCCCCAGTCGTCGCGCAGGGTGTTTTGCAGCAAGTCCACATTGGAGTGCGAGGGAATACCATCGATTTCGTTGTAGGAGGCCATCACACTGCGCGCATGACCTAGCTTGACTGCAGCCTCAAAGGGCGGCAAAAAAATCTCGCGCAAACCGCGCTCACCCGTGGGTGTAGGCGCGATATTTAAACCGCCGGTGGGCTCGCCGTGGCCGGCCAGGTGTTTAAGCGTAGCGATTACATGACCAGGCGCTATGCCTGGGCCATCGCCTTGGAAACCTTTAACACTGGCCACACCCATGGCGCTGATCAAATAGGGATCTTCGCCCATGGTTTCCTCTATACGCCCCCAGCGCGGATCGCGCGCCACATCAAGTATGGGCGTAAGCGCCTGATGCGAACCTGTGGCACGCATCTCCTGGGCACTGGCGCTATAAATTTGCTGAATTAATTCCGGGTTCCAGCTGCTCGCCAGGCCTATTGCCTGAGGGTAACTGGTGGCGTTGCGCGCAGCAAAACCGTGCAGGGCTTCCTCGTGGAAAATAACCGGAATACCCAGGCGGGTGTTGTCGCGAACCCAGCGCTGTATGGCATTGGTAAACGCGAGGGTTTGCTCGGGGGTTTTGTTGGTGGATTTAATCGCTTTGTTTTCCGCCGGGCGCGCTATCTGGCCTATACCCAGGCCGAGAATCGCCTGGGCATGTTGCGGATTAAAGTCACCCGCATCTGTTTCAAGTTGATGGCGTTTTTGCCAAACCGTTTGTAACTGCGCGGCCTTTTCCTCCAGCGTCATGCGCCCGAGCAAATCTTTGACGCGCTTATCCAGGGGTTGATGCGGGTCTTTGTAAATTGGCTCTTTAGCCAGGGCTGGTAGAGTGCAGATTGCGCTAAGCAATAGCGATAATCCCAAACCGCGAACGAGTGAGTTAAACATAAGTCCACCTGTGCGTTATCTATTTTGATTTTTAAAATTATTGTTGCGAGCGAGCCGACGACTGATTTATTCGCCCTTACTGGCGATTTATTCGCCTGGACCATTGTGGAGAATCCCAGACAAAACTGCGGATTTTTTACAATTTTTATCGTTTAAATTTTAGCTAAGGCAGCTAAAACCAGGCATAAAAAAAGCCGTTAATCATCGCCAACAATGTTGGCAATCATTAACGGCAACGGGCTTTGCTAGAAAAAACGACTTGCTAAATCTTTTACCGGTTATCCGCTAATTAACGGATAAAACGGTTAATGATGTTTTCGTACAGCTCTTGACGGCCAGAAGTCAGTGCTGGCTCGCCACCGGCGTTACCCAGTTGCGCCAGTTGCTCCAGGGTCATAGCGCCAGTTTCGAAAGACTTGCCATTGCCCGCATCGAAGGTTGCGTAACGATCTTTGCGCATGCCTTCCAGCGGTGATTGTTGGATCAGGCTGTCAGCGATCAGCAGCGCGCGAGCAAAGGTGTCCATGCCGCCGATGTGGCCATAGAACATATCGATTGGATCTGGAGAGTTGCGACGAACTTTCGCATCGAAGTTCACACCGCCGCCCTGCAGGCCGCCAGCGCGCAGGAACACCAGCATCATCTCAACGGTTTCGTTGATGTTGTAAGGGAACTGGTCGGTATCCCAGGCGTTGTGGTAGTCGCCGCGGTTAGCGTCCAGTGAGCCCAGCATGCCGGCGTTAGCGGCAGCTTGCATGTCGTGACACATGGTGTGACCGGCCAGAGTGGCGTGGTTGGTTTCCAGGTTGAGTTTGAAATCTTTATCCAGACCGTGGTGACGCAGGAAACCGATTACGGTTTCAGCATCGAAGTCGTACTGGTGCTTTGAAGGCTCCATGGGTTTTGGCTCAATGAAGAAAGTACCTTTAAAGCCCTGGCCGCGCGCGTAATCGCGAGCCATGGTCAGGAAGCGCGCCATGTGCTCTTGTTCGCGCTTCATGTCGGTGTTGAGCAGGCTCATGTAACCTTCACGACCGCCCCAGAATACGTAGTTTTCGCCGTTCAGGGCGATGGTTGCATCAATCGCATCTTTCAATTGCGCACCGGCGTAAGCCACTACGTTAAAGTCAGGGTTGGTGGAAGCACCGTTCATGTAACGTGGGTTGCTGAACAGGTTGGCGGTACCCCACAGCAGTTTTACGCCAGACGCTTTTTGCTTCTCTTTAGCGTATTCAACGATGGTTTGCAGACGCTGGGAGAATTCCGCGCGTGAGGCATTGCCTTCATCTACCAGGTCCACGTCGTGGAAGCAGTAGTAAGGCGTGCCCAGCTTGGTGATGAATTCAAAGGCCGCATCCATTTTTTCGCGGGCGCGGGCGATGGGGTCCTGGGTGGCCATCCAGGGGAATACTTTGGTGCCTGGACCGAAGGGATCGTGACCGGCGCCGCAGAAGCTGTGCCAGTAACAGGTGGCAAATTTGAAGTGATCCTTCATGGTTTTACCGGCAACTACGCGGTTCTCATCGTAGTATTTGAATGCCAGTGGATTGTCGGATTCCGCACCTTCAAAGGCAATTTTGCCAACGCCGGGGAAGTATTCTTTGCTGCCGATTACAACGCTCATAGAGATCACCTTGTGGTTTAGCTAATTCAATTCAGAGAAAACACTTATCAAACTTGCGCTGCTTAGAGCAGCGCACACCAAGCTTGGTAAGCGTCCTGGTAGCGGGCAAATTCCGCTGCCTGGGGTTCGATAACGGCCAGCTTTTTCAAGCTGCCAAAAGCCTCACTGGCCGATTTGTAATAACCGCTGCCCAATGCCGCTGCGCGCGCTGCGCCCTCAGCACCATCGGTTTCAAACATTTCCACCGCCGCTTGGGTGGTATTGGCAAAGGTCTGCGCGAACACATCGCTGAGGAACATATTGCCTTTACCGGCGCGCACTACTTCGCAGCTGCCGCCCAGGGATTTAAGTACGTCAAAACCCTGGTTAAGCGAGAACACTATGCCCTCTTGCGCGGCGCGCACCATATGGCCGAGACCGTGGCGGTTGAAGTCCAGGTTGCGCAGCTGCGCGCCCAGATTTTTGTTTTGGAAAATACGCTCGGCGCCATTGCCGAAGGGGTGGAAAATCAGACCTTCGCTGCCCACGGGCACGGCTTGCGCCAGCGCATTCAATTGTGGGTAGGAGGGCTCGCCACCGGCCTGGCTAAGGGTCTGGCGTAGCCAGGAATAAAGACGACCGCAACCATTGACACAGACCAGCACGCCGTTGCGCGCTTGCTCCTGAGTATTGGTTACGTGCAAAAAGGTGTTTACGCGCGACTGGG
>CBIMZH010000117.1:0-7558 GCA_966248255.1 uncultured Cellvibrio sp. | reverse complement strand
TCGATGTACTGGTGGTTGACTCAGTGGCAGCACTGACACCTCGCGCGGAAATTGAAGGCGAGATGGGTGATCATCACGTAGGCCTTCAGGCGCGCCTTATGTCGCAAGCGCTGCGCAAAATTACCGGCAACATTAAAAACGCCAACTGTCTGGTGATTTTCATTAACCAGATTCGTATGAAGATCGGTGTGATGTTTGGCAACCCGGAAACCACCACCGGTGGTAACGCGCTTAAATTTTACTCATCTGTGCGCCTGGATATTCGCCGTATAGGCGCAGTGAAAGAGGGCGAGGAAGTCATAGGCTCCGAAACCCGTGTGAAAGTGGTTAAAAACAAGGTGGCACCACCCTTTAAGCAGGCTGAATTTCAAATTCTCTATGGTTCGGGCATTAACCGTATGGGTGAAGTGGTCGACTATGGCGTCAAGCTGGGGATGATCGACAAGGCCGGTGCCTGGTATAGCTATCAGGGCAATAAAATCGGTCAAGGTAAAAACAACGTCATGAAGTTCCTTCAGGAGAACACTGCTATAGCCCAGGAGCTGGAGCAAAGAGTGCGCTCTGAACTTCTCGACTCTGCAGCCCTCTCATTGAGTGCTGGCGGTGAAGATGTATCTGATGAGGCTGAATTGCTCTAATTCACTGCTCAGAACCTTAAAAAGCCCCACATGCTGGGGCTTTTTGGTATGTGGATTTTGCTTTAGGTGATATTTCAGGTGCTATTAAGCTCGACATTATTAACCTAAACTCTTGCCTATTCGGGTAATGATAATAAGTGTCTCTTTATTGAGCTAAGGGTGAAAAATGAAGCTGTTATCTAGGGTTTTTCTGGTTGTTGGATTGCTGGTGCTGTCTGCCTGTGCAACCAAGCCATATGTCGAGACGGATTATGATCAGGCCTATAGTTTCTCTGGTTTAAAAACCTTTGAAGTTGCCGAAACCAAACAAGACTTTAAAGACAGTATTCTGGTTTCGCCGTTTACGCTTAGTCATATACAGGCAGTGCTTCAAAGTGAGTTGGCGAAACGCTATCAGGCGCCAGTCACAGGCGAGAAGCCGGATTTTGTGGTGAGTTATCATGTAGTGCTGGAGGAGAAGATTGATCCGCGCAGTTATAACCAGCTCTATGGTTTTGGCTGGTACGGACGTGGATACTATCCTGCGCCTCGCCCCTATTTTTACGGCACCAATACAGGTCTGCGCATTTACAGTCAGGGCAGTCTGATTATCGATATAGTTGATGGTAAAACCGATAAGCCAATTTGGCGTGGCGTCTCTGAAAAGCGCCTGAGTCAAGGAATGTCGCCCCAGCGCCAGCGTGAAATATTATCTATGGCGGTTACCGAAGTTATCGCCGAGTTTCCCCCTGTGCATTAATCAAAAGTCAAAGTTACTTTAAAAAGGCGAGGTTGGCTCGCCTTTCCTGCCTATGCCCAGCTCAAACGAACAACAAACACTTAAAGCTACTGCGCTAAAGTTGCTGGCAATGCGTGAGCATTCCATGACGGAACTGCGTGAGAAGTTGCTGCGCAAGTCGCCGGATGATTCGGACGTTGACCGATTGTTGGTCGAATTGGCTGAAGCAGGATTGCAAAGTGACAGCCGTTTCGCGGAAGCGTTTGCCGCTATGCGCCAACGCCAGGGGAAGGGGCCTCTGTTGATTCGGTTGGAACTACGGCAAAAAGGCATAGAGGCTGAGTTGGCGATTCAAGCCTTGGAGATCTACGAGGACTCCTGGGGCTTAACGGCGCAAACCCAGCGAATTAAGAAATTTGGCCGAGCCTTGCCCGGGGATGCTAAGGAGCGGGCTCGGCAGATGCGATTTTTGCAGGCGCGTGGCTTTTCCGGTGAGCATATTCGCCAGGCTTTGGTGGGTGTAGATCCGGATTTTTAGTATAAACCTCTGTTTAATAAGGGTTAATGCTGAAGCTTTCCTCTAGGTGCTCTGGCTGATTAATAAGCAATCCATCCTTTATTCATCTTTTCCGCTAAGCTTTTTCATTGAGCCAGCTGGGCCTTTCTGGTACTCTGGCGCCCCGTCCTAAAAGATAAACCCCTAGCTCTGAAAACACTGGCCTCAGGGGCCTTATCTCCATTTCCGCTTCGCATATCACAGAAATCAGGTTTTACATGACGCGATATATTTTCGTTACCGGTGGTGTTGTTTCTTCATTGGGCAAGGGCATCGCCTCAGCCTCCTTGGCTGCGATCCTGGAGGCCCGCGGCCTTAAGGTCACCATTATGAAGCTGGACCCCTACATCAACGTAGACCCAGGCACCATGAGCCCCTTCCAGCACGGTGAAGTGTTTGTAACCGAAGATGGCGCAGAGACAGACCTGGATTTGGGTCACTATGAGCGTTTTATCCGCACCAAGATGACTCGCCGCAATAACTTTACGACAGGTCGTGTGTACGAGACTGTGTTGCGTAAAGAGCGTCGCGGCGACTACCTGGGCGGCACTGTGCAGGTGATCCCGCACATTACCGATGAAATCAAACGCCGTATTCTTGAAGGTGGCCGGGATGTAGACGTGGCGCTGGTAGAAATTGGCGGCACCGTAGGTGATATAGAATCACAACCTTTCCTTGAGGCTGTGCGTCAACTGAAAGTTGAACTCGGCTCGCGTGCACTTTTGATGCACTTGACTCTGGTGCCTTATATAGCCACCGCTGGCGAAACCAAAACCAAGCCCACTCAGCACTCGGTTAAAGAGCTGCGCTCTATTGGCTTGCAGCCAGACATTCTTTTGTGTCGCTCCGAGAAAATGGTTGATGAAGACTCGCGCCGCAAGATCGCGCTGTTCACCAACGTGGCTGAGCGCGCCGTCGTGCCCCTGCCAGATGCAGACACAATTTATTCAATTCCCCGCCTGCTGCAGAGCTTTGGTCTTGACCAAATCGTCGTTGAGTCTCTGGGCTTGCAATGTCCCGAAGCTGATCTGAGCGAGTGGGATAAAGTAGTTGAAGGCAAGCTCCATCCAACCAATGAGATCACTATCTCCATGGTTGGTAAATATATGGAATTGCTGGATGCCTATAAGTCCTTGATTGAGGCTCTGACCCATGCCGGTATTCACACCAGTACCAAGGTCAAAATTAACTATATAGATGCAGAGCGCGTTGAATCTGAAGGCGTAGGTATTCTGTCTGATGCAGATGCCATTTTGGTTCCCGGTGGATTCGGCGAGCGCGGTGTTGAAGGTAAATTGATGGCTGTGCGTTATGCCCGCGAAAACAAGGTTCCTTACCTGGGGATCTGCCTGGGTATGCAGTCGGTTGTAATCGAATTTGCCCGTAATGTTCTCGGCTTAAAAGGCGCCAATTCCACTGAGTTTGATAAAAGCTCTCCTTATCCAGTGATCGGTTTGATCACCGAGTGGATCACAGCCGAGGGTGCGGTCGAGAAGCGTGACGAAAGCTCGGATCTGGGGGGCACTATGCGCTTGGGCGCTCAGGAGTGCCGCCTGGTTACTGGCTCCAAGGCTCGCGACATCTACGGCTCTGATGTGATTGTTGAGCGCCACCGTCACCGCTATGAAGTTAACAACAACTTCGTTGATCAGTTGCAAAAAGCCGGTTTGAAAATTGGTGGCTGGTCCGCTGATGACACCCTGGTTGAAATGGTGGAAATTCCCGATCACCCTTGGTTTGTAGCCTGTCAATTCCACCCGGAATTTACCTCTACTCCACGCGATGGTCACCCACTGTTCAAAAGTTTTGTCGAAGCGGCTTTGGCCAATAAAAAATAGGCCAATAAAAAATTACATTAGAGCTGCCGGGTGCAGCTCTCGCTTTTAAGGAATTGCTGTGTCACAAGAAATTGTAAAAGTTGGCAAACTGCAGGTGGGTAATAACCTACCGTTCGTGCTCTTTGGTGGAATGAATGTATTGGAGTCGCGCGACATGGCGCTCCAGGTTGCCGAGGCCTATGTCAAAGTGACGGAGAAGCTTGGCATTCCCTATGTGTTCAAAGCCTCTTTCGATAAGGCCAACCGCTCATCAATTCACTCCTACCGCGGTCCAGGTATGGAAGAAGGTTTAAAGATTTTTCAGGAAATCAAACAAACCTTTGGTGTGCCGGTAATCACCGATGTTCACGAAATACATCAGTGTGAGCCAGTGGCTGCTGTTTGCGATGTAATTCAGCTGCCAGCTTTTCTTGCTCGCCAAACCGATTTAGTGGTGGCCATGGCTAAAACCGGCGCTGTGATTAACGTGAAGAAGCCGCAGTTTTTAAGCCCGGGTCAGATGAAAAACATTGTCGAGAAGTTTGCTGAATGCGGTAACGAGCAGATTATCCTCTGCGATCGCGGTACCAACTTCGGTTATGACAATCTTGTAGTAGACATGCTCGGCTTCCGCACCATGCGTGAAGTCAGTGGCAATGCCCCGGTTATTTTTGATGTGACTCACTCGCTGCAGTGTCGCGATCCTATGGGGGCTGCCTCCAGTGGTCGTCGCCATCAGGTTGCGGAACTGGCGCGCGCTGGTATGGCTGTGGGTCTTGCAGGTTTATTTTTAGAAGCGCACCCCGATCCCCGTAATGCCAAGTGCGATGGCCCAAGCGCTTTGCCACTCGATAAGCTCGAGCCATTCCTGGCGCAAATGAAAGCCATTGACGATCTGGTCAAAGGTTTTGCGCCTCTGGATATTAAATAATTTGTGGTAGACATTTAACTAATTTTGTAGAAACACACTCTGGAGAAGATGAATGACTAAGATTGTTGACATCAAAGCTTTTGAAATCCTGGATAGCCGTGGCAATCCAACTGTATTGGCCGAAGTTATTCTGGAAGACGGTTCCGTAGGTTCTGCTGCTGCTCCTTCCGGTGCTTCTACCGGTTCACGTGAAGCTCTGGAATTGCGCGATGGCGACAAGTCACGTTACCTGGGTAAAGGCGTGTTGAAAGCTGTTAACAACATCAACACCACTATCAAAAATCTGGTTGTTGGTTTGGATGCGTTGGATCAACGTGCTGTTGATAATGTAATGATTAAAGCTGACGGTACCGACTTTAAAACCGTACTGGGCGCAAACGCTATCCTTGCCGTATCTCTGGCTAACGCTAAGGCAGCTGCCATCTCCAAAAAAGTTCCTCTGTACGCACACATTGCTGACATCAACGGCACTCCAGGCAAATACTCTATGCCAGTTCCAATGATGAACATCATCAATGGTGGTGAGCACGCTGACAACAACGTAGATATCCAAGAGTTTATGGTTCAGCCAGTAGGTGCCAAGACTTTTGCCGAAGCCCTGCGTGTTGGCGCCGAGATTTTCCACAGCCTGAAAAAAATCCTGCACGACAAAGGCCTGAACACAGCAGTAGGCGATGAAGGTGGTTTTGCACCCAACCTGCCATCCAACGAAGACGCGTTGAAAGTTATTGCTGAAGCCGTTGAGAAAGCTGGCTACAAACTGGGCGAGAACGTAACCCTGGCACTGGACTGTGCTTCTACCGAATTCTACAAAGATGGCAAATACGATCTGGCTGGCGAAGGCCGCGTATTCACCACCAATGAATTCTCTGATTACCTGGCTGACCTGGCTGCCAAGTACCCGATTATCTCTATCGAAGACGGTAAAGACGAAAGCGATTGGGCTGGCTGGGCTGACCTGACACAAAAAATTGGTCACAAAATCCAACTGGTGGGTGACGACCTGTTCGTAACCAACACCAAAATTTTGAAAGAAGGTATCGAGAAGAAAATCGCCAACTCTATTTTGATCAAGTTCAACCAGATCGGTTCTCTGTCCGAAACTCTGGATGCAATTAAAATGGCGCAAGACGCTGGTTACACCGCGGTTATCTCTCACCGTTCCGGCGAAACTGAAGACACCACTATTGCTGACCTGGCTGTTGCTACTGCCGCTGGTCAAATCAAGACCGGTTCTCTGTGCCGTTCAGACCGCGTATCCAAGTACAACCGTCTGTTGCGTATCGAAGCTGAGTTGGGTGCTGCTGCACCTTACAAAGGTCGCGCAGAGTTCAAGGCTTAATCGCCTGATACAACAAAGGCTGGGTAAAACCGGCCTTTGTTAATTTGGTGCTCCAGTTTTGTAGTAATACTTTGAAGTAACTCCAAATATTTTAAATATCTATGAAATGGCTTCTCGGGATTCTATTGGTCTTACTAACTGCCCTCCAATATCGTTTGTGGATAGGAGAGGGGAGTTTGGCGCACGCCCATAGATTGGAGGCCGATATCAGCCTGCAGAAGGCTGAAAACGAAAAAATGCGCGAGCGCAATCGCATTATGGATGTCGAGGTTGAGGAGCTGAAAACCGGTTTGGATACCATTGAAGAGCGCGCCCGCAACGATATAGGTTTGATAAAAAAAGATGAGACTTTTTTTATGATTGTGGATCAGAATCCTTGATCATTTTTTCTCTCCCCGCAAATTTTTATGTCTGACACTCGCTCTTCTATTAATTCGCCTAAATTTTGGCTGGTTATTCCCGCGGCTGGTGTTGGTCGCCGCATGGGGGCGGATCGCCCCAAGCAATATCTGGAGCTGGATGGCAAGACTATTCTAGAGCACACCCTGGAGCGACTGCTGATACTCCCGGTTTGGTCGGGTGTGCTCGTGGCCATCAGTGAGCAGGATGAATATTGGCATGATTTGGCTATGGCTTCCGATTCGCGTATTACGCGCGTGAATGGCGGCAACGAGCGAGCTGATTCTGTTTTAAATGCGCTGAATGCTTTGGCGCCACAAGCTGATGCGAGTGATTGGGTGTTGGTCCACGATGCCGCTCGCCCTTGTGTCACTGTGGCGTCAATCGAGCAGCTGCTAAAAATCGATCATGAGGCGGTTGGCGGCATATTGGCTGTTCCTGCGGCGGATACCCTGAAGTCTGTAAATCAACAGCGGCAGATATCCGCTACTTTGGATAGACGTAGTATTTGGCAGGCGCAGACACCGCAGATGTTTCGCTTTGGTTTATTGCGTCATGCCCTGGCCAAGGGACTTGGTGAGCAGGCAAGTATCACTGATGAGGCCTCTGCATTAGAGTTGCTCGGCTATCAGCCGTTGATAGTTGAAGGTCGCAGCGACAATATCAAAATTACACGTCCAGAAGACTTGGCGCTTGCCAGGTTTATTCTTTCACAGCAGCAATAATTTAATCGGAGCCGAGAATGTCTCTTCGAATTGGTCAGGGTTTTGACGTACATGCCTTTGGTGATGGTGAAAAAATTGTCATTGGTGGTGTAGTTATTCCTCACACTCAGGGCTTGGTGGCTCATTCGGATGGTGATGTTTTGCTTCATGCGCTTTGCGATGCGCTTCTTGGCGCGGCAGCCTTGGGCGATATTGGTAAACATTTCCCCGACACAGATATGCAATATCGCAATGCGGATAGTCGCGCGCTTTTGCGAATGACCTATGCAAAGGTGAATCAGTGTGGCTGGAAACTGGTTAATGCGGACATGACAATTATTGCCCAGGCACCGCGTATGGCGCCTTATATTGGCCATATGGTGGAGACCATTGCTGCCGATTTACGTGTTGAATTGGGTCAAATTAACGTTAAGGCAACGACTACCGAGCGCC
>CBIMZH010000116.1:0-7562 GCA_966248255.1 uncultured Cellvibrio sp. | reverse complement strand
TGGTGCTGCCCGTTAAAAGCTAGGTATTCGTACTCGCCAATAAGCCATCATTTGCATGGCCGGCTCGCGCGCCAAGAGATGAATTCAGCTGAAAAAATCTGAGCATTCCCCAAGGCGCGCGGCCAGCGACTGAAAACTTAAAACTGTCAGCAGCTATTCAGCGAGCCACTCTATAATTCAGGGACGCTTTCAGTAGCAATCCACTAAGGAACTCACCAAGGAACTGCCGATGAAGCTCAACTGTAAAAACCTAAGTGCAGCGGTCTTCGCACTGAGCCTTGCCGCCCACAGCCATGCAGACAATGCCAAGTCGCAATCCTCAGTAAAAGCTAACTCCTCATCTTCAAGCGCCTCTGCAACATCGCCAGCAGCCGCCAAACTGGTTATTGAGGAAACACTAATCAGCAAGCCAACCCCGGCAATCCCCCAGGGGCAAATCAAACAAGGCAACCTACTCTATTCGCCTAATTTTTTAGCTAAGGCCTTGGTTAACCTAACAGGCTGTGCGCTCGAATATACATTTGATGGCGCCTGTTCCGCTGGCGCTGTGCGAATCCCCAATCCGGACTTCCCGCAACCTGTAGCCACACCAACACAAGATCAGATTCAAAGCCGCTTGCAAGGCCAGGAGCCAGCCTCGTCGCAGGCATCTGCCAAGCCATAACAATCCGTGCCCGTTGAAATAATCAGGGGGAATTGATGGATGTACAAAGGTGGGGTGAATTTTGTTGCAGATGGGGAGCTAAGGAATCATTAGCCGTTATGGAATATAAAAGCCCTTCTCCGGAGAGTAGTGCAGCTCAACACCCAGGCGCTGGCTCCATTTTTTTGCGGTGTGTGTAAAATAATCGCTGGCCTGCAGCTCTGTCAGCGCCTGCTGCCAGCGCGCGATTAACTGAGGATCGCTGTCCTTGGAAAACATTAGGTAGGCATCGCGTACATCAAAGGTAAACGCTGGCTTCACCTGACCCGCAGCTACCTCGGCGTTTTGCAGATTGATTTTTAGCTCCAGATCCGAGAGTGCCACCAAATCCACACGCCCGGCGTTTAGCATTTTTAAGCTTTGGGTGTGGGACACATTCAGCACCACATCAATATTCTGCTGCGCTAAAAACTTGCCGCGCCAATCCTCGCGCATAGAGGCACCTCGCAAGCCCTGGCGCTTTACATCTTCCAAGCTATGAATCGTTAAGTTACGGCCCGCTCTTTGGTAGAGAATATGGCGGCGCGTAGTGACTGGGCCAATAAAAATAAAACCCTGATCTATACGCTCCTGGGTTTTGCCTGCGGTAAAGATCATGACATTGGGCTGGCTAGTAACCAAGCGGAACGCCCGTGCCCAGGGGTAATAGTGAATGGGTATGTTTAGTTGCTGTTGTTTAATTAAGGCTTCAACCGTTTCTGTCACCAGGCCGGTAAGCTGGCCATCTTCCATAAAGTTTGTGGGCGGCTCCTCGCCGGTTACCACAGTGGGCAAAAGTGTGTCAGCCCGAGCACCGGCCAGGGCAATAAAGCAGACAAGAAGCAAAATAAGTTGCGGCATGTTTAAGGATAAATCCTACTGAATATGAACCCAAACAATGGTACAGCTTTTATAGATTTACCGGGTAGAAGCAACCAGCCCCTTAAGTGCCAATCGCTTTACCCAAGGGATGATTCTATTTAGCCACCTGCAGCCATGCATCCAATTGAGCTTTCCAATTTGAGTAGCGGTGCATTAGCGCCAGATTGTGTCGCGGCATAAACTCTTCGCTTGCCGCCAGTACAGACCAGGTCGATACCTCTCCCTCTCGCCCTGCCCCTGCCGCCATACAACCAATTCCACGCAGGGTTGCATCGGCATTTTCGCTGCGATAGACACACGCGCCGGTTAGATCAGCAATACGCTGGCAGATGCCATCTGCCTGACTTAAGCCACCGCTAATTATTATTTTTTGGGCTTTACTCAAGGCCTCCATCAACTGCACATTAAGCACAATTTGAAACACCACCGACTCCAGCCAGGCGAGAACCCTCTCTAAGGGCTTTAAGCCATCACTAAAGCGACTGGTTAAATCGGTACGCCAGTAAGGCGCGCTTAGGCCGCCAATGGCATTAAGGAAATAACAGCCTTGCGGCGGCTCCAGCGCCAGTGCCTGCGCGATAATTTGCGGATTAACCGTTAAACCAGTTTGCTGCTCAATAAAACTGATTGCCGAGGCAGCGCCGTTTACGGTTGCCTCCCAGGCGTAAATTTTTTGCGCTTGCATGAATTCGCTGGGGTCGAGATAGCAAGTGGGCGATGCGACATCGACACTCGCCTGGGTATTAATCTGCGGAAGCCAGAGTGGGCTTACCAGTAAACCGTCCGGCGCCTGCAACTGGTTGCTGACCCGCTGAATAAATGCGCCTGTACCTATATTGATATAGCAGGCGCTGGTATCCGGCTGGCCATTGGCAAACAGTGAAGCCCCCTGGTCGCGGGCGGCAGCGCTAAAAGGAATTTTATTACCCGCAATATCCAACAGGCCAAAGCGGCTATTGTGCTTTTTGCATTGGGGCAATATTTCGCGCGGGATTTTAAATTGCGCCAGTAAAAACTCATCCCAATCCTCCTGCTGCAAATTCCACAGCAGCGTGCGCTGCGCATGACCCGGGTCTACCAGCAGCGGATTGCCCTCCAGCAGATGCCAAAACACGTAACTGACTATTGGGCCAACCGCCAGGCGGTTTTGTGCCAGCGCATTTTTGACCTGAGCGGAGTGCTCCAGACACCAGCGGATTTTGCTGGCGCCATAGTGAGGTGATATGCGCAGGCCGGTTAACTGCTGAGCTTGTTGGTGAAAGATAGAAATTGAACTTAGATAATCCTGCCCGCGAATATCCTGCCAGCTAAGCACTGGCGTTAGCGCCTCACCGGTCAGCCTATCCCAACATAAAAGTGAAGAGCCCTGCCCGGCAAAACCTGCGGCTTTAATCTGGCTAATCCGCGCGCCGAGAAAATCTTGCACCTGGCTTAAGCAGGTGCGAATACCGGCAAGAATCTCCTCTCCGCGCTGCTCAATATGCTCGCCCTGCTCGGTTTGAATATGCTGGGTGGCGCAGGCCGCTGAGTAGCTGCACAGCAGCTGCCCCGTTTGATCAAACACACCAATACGGCTGCTTTGGCCGCCCTGGTCTATGGCCAGATAGAGAGATTCAGATGGGTTGGTTGGCGAGGCAGACATAAGCAGGCTTCCATTATTTGGGAAAAGTTTAGCAGCCTGTTATTGAGGGTATAAACAAAAACCCCGGCACATGGCCGGGGTTTTTAACACTGCTATTAAGGCTGCGATTAACGCCGCTATGGCAACGCAGCTAATATTTCACTCGCTGATTTGCGGATTGGGCACAAAGGTTCCATAGGGGAACTGGGCGATTTTGTCGTTGCCGCCCTTGATTTCGGAGATTTTGGCTTTGCCCTCTTTTTCCACTTCATCAATGCGCACGATTGAGTGCATGGGAATATAAGAGCGCTTAACACCGGCGAATTCATTTTTGAGTTTTTCTTCAGCTGGGTCCACCAGTACCTGGCTGCGCTCACCAAAGACAAACTCTTCGATTTCGATAAAGCCGTACATCTCGCTCTGATAGATAGCCGAACAAAAGACTTCGTAAACCTGACCCTGGTTAAGAAAGATCACTTTGTAAACAGGTTTTGCTGCCATAAAACTCTCTGAAGACAAGCCATTGCTTGGGATTTAACACTGGGGACAACTGACTTGAGCAGCGCCCCATTTAAAGGGCGCGCAGGATACCACATTTGTTTTTAATTCTCGCGCTATCTGGCGAATTTTTGTACAGAGCTTTTAGCCTGATTGGTTATTAACCCTGAGCCAAAGCCTGCTATTCCATTACTACCGGTTCTTCACTTGGCTTCTTCTGCGCCTTAACCGGCTGCAGCAGAAACAGCAGAGGCACAGCCGCCAGGGTCACCCAGATCATCAGGTTAAAATCCTGCAGATAGGCCAGGGTTGCCGCCTGACGCTGCACCTCACCGTTAATCGCCACCAGCCCAGACTGGGTATTAATATCCCAAAAACCAGTTTCACCCACCTTCTGCAAGGCGGTGTTATAGGGGGTGATGTAATCGGCAAAGGCAGCGTGGTTGCGCTGGATATTCTCCTGCAACTGACTCATCACCACCGAAATGCCGATACTGCTGCCGATATTGCGGATAAGGCTGAACAGCGAGGTGCCCTCGTTGCGGTAGCGCGGCTCCAGGGTAGCAAAGGCGATAGTCGATAGCGGCACAAAGATCAGCCCCAGCCCCACACCCTGAACAACGCTGGTGCGAATAATGTCCCAGCTGCTGATATTGAGGTTAAACAGGGTCATCTCCCAGAGCGAAAAACAGGTTAGCATCAAGCCGCTAAATACCAGCTTGCGCGGGTCGATTTTGCTTGCCAACTTGCCCACCAGCATCATCGAAAACATCACGCCAAAGCCGCGCGGCGCCATCACCAGGCCCACATCAATCACCGGGTAGCCGAGCAGGCTCTGCAAAAACGGCGGCAACAACGCCATGGTCGCCAGCAAAATAATGCCGATGATAAACATAAAGAGCACGCCCACGGTAAAGTTGCGATCGCGAAAAATCGCCGGCTCGATAAAGGGGTGCCTGGCGGTAAAGATATGCACCACAAACCAGTAGAGGCCCAGGCCAGCCAGCGCCGCCTCTATCAACACCTCATTGCTGTGGAACCAGTTAAGCGAACCGCCACGGTCGAGCATCATCTGCACCGCGCCTATGGCCAGGCTGAGGAAGGCAAAGCCCATTAGATCAAAGGGGCGCGCCTTATTGATGGGCGTCTCTTTTACCGAGGTGAGCAGGCCAAAAAGCGCCAGGATGCCAAAGGGCACATTGATGTAAAACACCCAGCGCCAGTTGTAATACTCAGTTAACCAGCCGCCCAGGGTTGGGCCGAGAATAGGCCCGAGCATTACCCCCATACCCCACATGGCCATAGCCGAGGTGTGTTTCTCTTTGGGGTAGGTATCCAGCAGTACCGATTGCGACAGGGGCACCAGCGAGGCGCCGAAGATGCCCTGCAACAGACGGAAGAGCACTATCTGCTCCAGGCTTTGCGCCGCGCCACAGAGCATGGAGGTCAGCGTAAAACCCACCACCGACCAGACAAACAAGCGCTTGCGGCCAAATTTGTCGGAGAGGAAGCCGGTCATCGGCAAAAAGATGGCCGAGGCGACAATGTAAGAAGTGAGCACCCAGGAGATCTGATCCTGGGTGGCGGACATACTGCCCTGCATATGGGGCAAGGCAACGTTGGCGATGGTGGTATCCAGCGCCTGCATAATGGTCGCCAGCATCACCGAGAGAGTAATCAAGCCGCGCTTGGCGCCCTGATCACCTGCATCAGCTTGGCTGACAGCTGGGGCTGCAGTAGACATTTTACTTACCGGGTGTGATGGGGCCGGGCCACTGGCCCAACCCATTTGAACAAGCCTTGAAGGGCAGACTTAAACCAAGAGTTAAATCGACAGGCCGAGAAATTTGCGTTTGTACTGGGTATCAATGGAGATTTCGCTGCTCAACCCTGCCTGCAGACTGGGCGCATCGCCCTTGGCCTGGAGCGCAATACGCACCGGCACGCGCTGGGCGATCTTCACCCAGTTGCCCGTAGCGTTTTGTGCGGGGATCACCGAAAACTGGGCGCCAGTGGCCGGGCTGATACTCTGCACTTCACCTTCCCACTCGTAATCCGGGTAGGTATCGATTTTGACTTTTACCTTTTGCCCTACGCGCACATGGGTCAGGTCAGTTTCAATAAAGTTGGCCTCTACCCAGAGGTTGCTATTGGCCACCAGCGACATGGCGCTGCTGCCTACACCGAGGAACTCACCCACTTCCGGTGGACGGGTTACCTTGCCATCGCGCACGGCGCTGATTTTGGTGTGCGCCAGGTTCAACTGCGCCTGCTCCACTTCCGCCTGTGCAGCGCGGTAGCTGGGGTGCAGTTCAATGGCGGCATCGACATCGCCACCCAAGGATTCGGCGATACGGGTCAGGTCGTGCTCCAGGGTAACCACCTGCTGCTGGGCTACCTGGCGACTGTGAGCTACCTCGTCATAGGCAGCTTTGGCCACCAGATGGCGCTGGGCGAGATTAGCCTGGCGATTCTGCTCTTTCAGGGCGTAGTCGTAGTTTTCTTTGGCGAGCTGTAATTCAGATTGCTTTTCGCGATAGCTGGCTTTGAGTGCCGCCAGATTGGTGCGGGTTTCATCCAGCTTGGCTTCAGCCTTGGCCAGCGCCACCTTGTAGGGCTGGGCATCAATGGCAAACAGCGGCTGACCAGCAACTACCTGATCGTTCTCGCTGACAAAGCGCTCTATCACCTGGCCGGAAACCTGGGGGCGAATGCTGATCATGTCCGCCTTGGTGTAGGCGTTATCCGTGCTGGCATAGCGACCGCCAGCCAGGTAGAGGCCCAAGCCAATTACCCCCAAAAACAAGGGCAGACCTACCAGTAAAACCAAACGGCGGGATTTCATGCTTTTAGCGGCCACTGCCTCTGCTGTCACCTGTGGAATTTGTTGTTGCGCGTTCATTACAGACACCTCAGTAATGGAATTCTAAAAATTTGCTTTTGTGTCGCCCCGGCTAAGGGCTAGTCGCGGGTCATCTCGGAGAGATTGGCGCGAATCTGATCCAGTGCTTTAAACAGAGTTTCAACTTCCGCTTCGTTTAACCCGGCGAGAATTTCCTGCTGCCAGAGAGCACTGGCCGTTTTGAATTTGGCTACCACCACCTCACCTTCCGGGGTGAGATACAAACGAAAAGCGCGGCGATCGTTTGGGTCCTTGCGTCTTTCAACCAGGCCGGAGTCGGCCAGTTGGTCCAGCAGGCGCGCCAGGGTAATGGGCTGAATCTCCATATATTCGGCCAGGTCCACCTGGCGAATACCCTCGTAGCGCTTCACCCCAAACAGCGCCTTGGCCTGTGCCAGGGTCATGTTCTCGCTCTCAAAGCGTACCGCGGCAACCTTGCGAATCATGCGCACCGCATCGGAGAGCAAAAAGCCCAGGCCATCGCGCTCGCTTTTAGCGGCTGCTACCTCAGCGGCTGATGTGTTGACGACTGAATTGACAGATTGAGTCATGGCCTTTCCTCATTAAGTGCTCTACATATAATAAGCATTGCTTACTATATTTCAAGCACTTTCTTGCTGGCCCGGACGAAGATAGATAAAAAGCCCCTTACCCACAGGGACCAGCAGCACCCGGATTTGGGTGCCAAGGTTGCCGTTAGCAGGTATTGCCGGTAACCTGCGAGCCTTTTTCGCGCGTTTTCCACGCGCATTCCGGGTGAAAGCCCATCCCACTCCAGATACGACTATGAACTTTGCCGCCCTGGGCCTGGCGCCCCAACTCCTTCACGCCGCTAAAAAATGTGGTTTCCAGCAACTGACCCCGGTACAGGAACAGGCCATACCCCCTGCCCGCCGCGGCCGCGATATGCTGGTTACTGCTCAGACAGGCACAGGTAAAACCGCCGCCTATGGCTTTGCTCTTCTCCAACAGCTGTT
>CBIMZH010000115.1:0-7579 GCA_966248255.1 uncultured Cellvibrio sp. | reverse complement strand
AAAACTTGGAAATGGCAGGTATGCCGCTGATGGTTAATGCTGGTCTGCGCTACGTTGAAACTGAAGTGACGTCTGTGGGTGTCGCCGGCGAAACCAAAGCGACGCGCAAAAGCGATTACAACAAGTGGTTGCCCAGCGCCAACCTGACCCTGGAAGTGATGGAAGATGTACTGGTGCGCGCCAGTGCCAACCGCAACTTGTCGCGCCCCAATATGTCCAGTATGACTGCAACGGTTAATGCCACGCCCATTAACGGCAATATCTCTGTGGGTAACCCAGGCCTTAAGCCCACAGTGGCAGATTCTTATGATCTGGGTGTTGAATGGTACTTTGCCGAAGAATCTGTTTTGGGTCTGACTCTGTTCCACAAGGATATCGACAGCTTTATTGTGAGCGATACAGTGTCCGGCACTCTGCCTGCTGACCTGCGCGCAATTGTTGCCAATGCCTACCCAGAGTCTGACCCCAGCTCCAGCGAATATGTTGGCGGTGTGGTAACCATTAACGACGAGTGGAACATTTCCACCCCGGTTAACGGTAAGGGCGCAAGTCTGGATGGTTATGAACTTTCCTATCAGCAACCTTTCACCTTCTTGCCTGCTGCCTTTGAAGGCTTGGGTATGTTTGCCAACTACACCTATGTAGATTCAGAAATTACCTACGCTAACGATGTAAAAGGTCCATTGAGTGGTCTGTCGAAAAACAGCTACAACTATGGCGTTTACTTCGAGCGCGAAAACTACGGCGTACGTGTTGTGGTAAACGGTCGCGATGACTATGTAACTTCTATTCCCGGCAGTGACCGCAACTTCTCCGAGAACACCACTGGCCCAACCCGTGTGGATATGTCCGCCTTCTACAACATCACTGATAACATCAAGGTTAACCTGGAGATTATCAACCTGACCGAAGAAGACGAGCGCCTCTACACCACTGGCCCCATTGGCGATTTGGATCTGGTGCGCGAAGTGAACAACACGGGCCGTGAAATCAGCCTGGGAATCCGCGCTACCTTCTAAGTTTTAATGCACCAACTTGCTCAGGCCATCGGCATTGCTGATGGCCTTTTTTTCACCCCGGAGTCAAGCCTGCATGAATAAATCTCGAATTTTCCTGCCAATTTTTATTGCACTGGTTAGCTTTTTTAATTTGCAGCCAGTCGCTGCTGAGCAATCAATTAATTCACCCAGTCAGTTGCAAACTAGCCCGCTACAAACTTCTTTGCTACAAACTAATTCGCAACAAACTGCCCAGCTGCTGGCCGACTCGATAATGGCGCAGCATCCCCAAGCCTGGACTATGCGCGAATTTAAACAGCTAACCGCGCCTGAGTGGGGCTACCCCTATTCACTGGTGCTTTACGGTTTTGAAAAGCTCTATGAAAAAACCGGTGATGAGCGCTATTTGGCTTACGCCAAAACCTTTGTCGATCAGCTGATTGACGACAAGGGCAAGATTCACGGTTATGACATCACCGAATTTACCATTGATGCCATTAATCCGGGCAAGCTGCTGTTTTTGCTTTACGACAAGTATCAAGCCCCGCGCTACTTAACCGCGCTGCAAACCCTGCGCAAACAACTGGAGTGGCAGCCGCGCACCCGCTCCGGCGGCCTCTGGCATAAAAATATTTACCCCTGGCAAATGTGGCTGGATGGCCTTTATATGGGCGCGCCTTTTTACGCTCAGTACGCGCAAAAATTTAACGAAGGCAATAAATCCTTTGACGATATAGTGCACCAGTTTGTGTTGGTGGAAAGTAAAACCCGCGATGCAAAAACCGGTTTGCTCTACCACGCCTGGGATGAAAGCCATTTGCAAAAATGGGCTGACAAAGATACCGGCCGCTCGCCCAATTTCTGGAGCCGCTCCATGGGCTGGTACGCCATGGCATTGGTGGATACGCTCGACTACTTGCCCGCTAAACACCCCAAGCGTAAAGAACTGATTCGCCTGCTTAATCAATTGGCGGAAGCGCTGCTGCCCTATCAACACGCCTCCGGCCTCTGGTATCAGGTGACTGATCAGGGCGATAGATACGGCAACTATCTGGAGTCTTCCGGCAGCGCCATGTTTGCCTACGCTTTTGCCAAGGGCTACAACCACAAGTATCTGCCAGAAAAGTATCGCCAGATTTCGCTGAATATATTTAATGGCCTGGTGCGCGATCATACCCAAGTGGATAACCAGGGTCTGCTGCATTTGCTTGATACCTGCGGCAGCGCTGGGCTGGGCAATAGCCCCTATCGCACCGGCACCTTTGCCTACTACGTGAGTGAAGCAGTGCGCACCGACGACCCCCATGGTATGGGGCCGTTTATTCTTGCCGGTATAGAAATAGCCAATTTTAAATAAGCTAAAAAATTAGACGAGATGTATCTTATGAGAAGTCATTTTTCCAGCCTTAAGGGCGCAGTGATTTTTTGCTGCCTGATCGTAGGCACTATTGCTTTCAGCAATGCGGCTGTTGCCTCCACCAGTTTTTATAAAAAATCCGATTGGAAACAAATGGAGGTGATTGATAAAAAAGTTCAGGCGCCGCAAATTCCCAATGCCAAATTTACTATTACCGATTTTGGTGCTGTGGCTGATAAGGACGCGCGCCCGGCAATTCTCCAGGCGATTGCCACTGCGGTAAAAGCGGGCGGCGGTCAGGTAATCATTCCCGCCGGCAGCTGGTTGAGCAACGGTCCTATTCAATTGCAAAGCCATATCGACCTGCATCTGGCCGAAGGTGCGACCCTGCTGTTTGGCGCCGACGCTAAGGATTATTTGCCGGCGGTGCTCACCCGCTGGGAGGGTACAGAGATTTACGGCTATTCACCGCTGATTTACGCCAATGGCGTTACCGATGTTGCCATTACCGGCAAGGGCACTATTGATGGCAACAGCCGCAGTGAATTTCACGGCTGGAGCGCTCAGGCAGCGGATGATATAGCGCGCCTGCGCCAAATGGGTTTTGACGGTGTGCCCCTGGCGCAGCGCCAGTTTGGTGAGGGCCATTATCTGCGCCCCTCGCTAATTCAAATTCTTCACGCCGAGCGGGTATTGCTGGAAGGCTATAGCGCAACCAATTCACCCTTCTGGGTGAATCATCTGGTGTACAGCGATCATGTGCGCGTTAAAGCGGTGAAAGTGGACTCCATGTTTGCCAACAACGACGGTGTGGATGTGGACTCCTGCCGCTGGGTGGTGATTGAAGATAATCACTTCCACACAGGCGATGACTCTGTGGTGATTAAATCCGGCCGCGACCTGGACGGTCGCACTATTGCCCGCCCCAGCGAAAATGTGGTGGTTAAAAATAATATTCTCGACGGTGAAGACGGCGTGGGTATTGGCAGTGAAATGTCTGGCGGCATTAAAAATGTTTACCTCAGCGATAACACCTATCTTGGCGGTGTATCTGTATTCCGCTTAAAAGCCAACCTGGATCGCGGCGGCAAGGTGGAGCATATCCGCATTCGCAATACCAAAATTGGCGAGGCGAAATTTTTGTTCTGGTTTGATCTGAGTTACAGCGCAGGCTATCTGGGTGGCAACTTCCCGGCGCGCTACCAGGACATAGTGTTTGAAAATATCAGTGCCGATAAAGTGGGCAGTTTCTTTTACGGCCACGCGCCAGAAGTTGAGCCGCTGCGCGATGTGTTATTTAAAAATATTCAAGTGAAATCCAGTGAACAGTTTATGGATTTCGCCAATATTAAAAACGTGACCTTCGAGCAGCTGCTGCTGAATGGCCAAAAAATTTCCGCCAAGTTTGAATAGGCTTGGTCTGCAGTTATGTGTCCGCTCAGGCTGCTAGCAATTGCTGGGTTGTTTGTGGCTATGACGGCAGCGTCGGCCTTGGCGAATGACAGTTTTGTTTATATCGCCAATGCCGAGTCGCAGAGCCTGAGTGTATTGCGCCTGGATGAAACCACGGGCCAGCTTAGCCAGGTGCAAACGCTGGCGGTGGGTGGCAAGTTAATGCCAGTGGCGTTTGATGCAAAAAACCGGCGCCTTTATGGCGCCCTGCGCTCAGCTCCCTATCGATTAGTTAGCCTGGCGCAGGACGGTGCCAATGGCCAATTGCAGCTGCTGGGTTTTAGCCCCCTGGCTGAATCCATGGCCAATATTGCACTCACCGCCAACGGCCAGCAGTTACTGGCGGTGTCTTACGGCGGCCATATTGCCAGCCTGAGCCATCTCGATAATCAGGGCCTGGCTAAATCTGCTGCGCAAGTTTTCTCTCCCGGCCACAACCCCCATCAAATCAGTCTCGATCCCCAGGGTCGCTTCGCCTATGTGAGCTTGCTGGGCGATGACCAGCTCAAGGCTTTCGCCTTTAATGCCATAACCGGCCGCTTGGATTTAACCCCTGCGGCGAGCCTGGCTTTACCGCCCGGCACAGGGCCGCGCCATTTTGTCTTTGCTGCAGCGGGGGAGCGTATCTATTTAGTCGGCGAGCTTAGCGGTCGGGTATACCTGCTTAAGCGCGATCTCAATTCGGGTGCACTTAGGTTGGTGGATAGCTGGAGCCTGGTGCCCGAGGGTTTTAGCGGCCAGCCAGCGGCAGCGGATATTCATCTCAGCCCGGATGGTCGCTTTATCTACGCCTCCGAGCGCAGCTCCAACAGCCTCAGCGGTTTTGCCATAGACCAGGACACAGGGCGCTTGCAGCTGCTCGGACGCTGGCCCTGTGAAACCCAGCCGCGCGCTTTTGCGCTAACCCCCAGTGGCGACTGGCTGCTGGTCGCCGGGCAGAGTTCCAACAGCCTGGGCCTGTTTGCGCGGGACAAGCGCAGCGGCAAGCTGACCTTTGTCGCGCGCCAGCCGCTGGGCCAGGGGCCTGCCTGGGTGAAAGTGGTAGCTGCCGAAGTGACCAAGCCCTAACCTCAGGCGATCCAGCGATCAATTCGCAATGGGTATAGGTTTATTTAGCCATTGGTTTGATTCGGTATTAATTAGCTCGCAGAATGAAGCCCATGAGTTCGCCGCCAGAGTGGACCAGCAACAATAATGAATAACATGCGAGGTAGAGGCTCATGGGCAATGCAGTGGCAAGCGCAGAGGCAATCAATATGAAGGCAGGCATGCGCACACGCTGGGGCATACTGGCGATTTTGTTTGTCGTGACCAGTATCAACTACGCCGACCGCGCCACCATCGCCATAGCTGGCCCGGAAGTGGCCAAATCCCTGGGCTTGTCGCCCCTGCAGATGGGCTATGTCTTCTCCGCGTTTGCCTGGTCCTATGTGCTGGCGCAGCTGCCCGGCGGCTGGCTGCTCGACCGTTTCGGCTCTCGCCTTACCTACTTTTGCAGTATTTTCCTCTGGTCGCTGTTTACCCTGATGCAGGGCTTTGTCGGCTTTATCAGCGGCGGCGCCGCGCTCTTGCTGTTAATTGCTCTTCGCCTGCTGGTGGGCGCCGCCGAAGCGCCTGCTTTCCCCGGCAATAGCCGTATTGCCTCCGCCTGGTTTCCCACCCAGGAGCGCGGTCTGGCGGCGTCGATTTTCAACTCTGCCCAGTACTTTGCCACTGTGGTCTTCGCCCCGCTGATGGGCTGGATGGTGCACAGCTACGGCTGGCAGAGCATTTTCTTTTTTATGGGCGGCCTGGGCATCTGCATGGCCTTTGTCTGGCTCAAAACTATCTACAGCCCCAAAAAACACCCGCAGCTCAGCCGCGAAGAGCTGAGCTATATGGAGCAGGGCGGCGCCCTGGTGGACTTGGATGGCAACAAGCAGAGCAACACCCAGGTGGATACCCTGGCCTGCCTTAAGCAGTTGCTGCACACGCGCATGCTGGTGGGGGTTTATCTGGCCCAGTACTGCCTGAATGTGCTCACCTATTTCTTCCTCACCTGGTTCCCGGTTTACCTGGTACAGGAGCGCGGTATGAGCATCCTCAAAGCCGGTTTTATGGCCTCGCTGCCCGCGATTGCCGGTTTCCTCGGCGGGGTCTGTGGCGGAATTATCTCGGATCGATTGCTGCGCCGCGGCTATTCGCTGTCGCTGGCGCGCAAGCTGCCCATAGTGGTGGGTATGCTGCTGTCCACCTTTATGCTCGCGTGCAACTTTGTCGACTCTAATTTGGTGATAGTGGCGCTTATGTCGCTGGCCTATTTTGGCAAGGGCGTGGGCTCCCTCGGCTGGGCGGTGGTGGCGGATACCTCACCGAAAGAGGCGGGCGGTCTGTCCGGCTCGCTGTTTAATACCTTTGGCAACACCGCGGGCATAGTCACGCCCATCGTCATAGGCTACATAGTCAACGCCACCGGCAACTTTGCCGGCGCCCTGGCCTATGTCTCGGTGCACGCCGCCCTGGTGATTGTCAGCTATGTGTTTATTGTCGGCGCTATAGAGCGGGTCAGCCTTAACCCGGCTGTCAGCCGCTAGCGCCGGTTTCTTATTTGTTTGGAGTAGTTCATGACCGCGCTTGTGATCCAAATCCACCCGGCCGATAACGTCGCCGTCACCCTAACCGCTGGAGGCCTGGCCGCTGGCACCCAGGTGAGCCCCAGCCTGCAGTTGCTGGAGGCCATTCCCCAGGGCCATAAGGTGGCACTTAAGGCGATAGCCGCAGGTGAGGCGGTGATCCGCTACAACGTCGCCATAGGCTATGCCAAAGCCGCTATACCCGCTGGTGCCTGGGTGACGGAACAGCTGCTGGAGATGCCTGCGGCGCGCGGCCTGGACAACCTGCCCAAGGCGACCCGACCCGCGCCTGTGGCCGAGCCGCTCACTGGCTATACCTTTGAAGGCTATCGCAATGCCGATGGCAGTGTCGGCACGCGCAACCTGCTCGGCATTACCCAGACGGTGCAGTGCGTATCCGGGGTGGTGGACTATGCGGTCAAGCGCATCAAGGCCGAGCTGCTGCCCAAGTACCCCAATGTCGACGGCGTGGTCAGCCTGTCCCACAGCTATGGCTGCGGTGTGGCCATAGATGCGCCAGCGGCGCCCATCCCCATTCGCACATTGCGCAATATTGCCCTCAATCCCAATTTTGGCGGCGAGCTGATGGCGGTCAGCCTCGGCTGCGAAAAGCTGCAACCGGCGCGCTTGCTGGCGGCGGATTCCATCCCTGCCACAGTCGTCGATGGCCCCCAGGTGGTCTGCCTGCAGGATGAAGAGCATGTCGGTTTTATGAGCATGATCGACTCCATCATGCGCCAGGCCGAGGTGCACCTTGAGCGGCTCAATCGTCGCCAGCGGGTGACAGTGCCTGCGTCTGAATTAGTGGTGGGTATGCAGTGCGGCGGCAGCGATGCCTTCTCCGGTATTACCGCCAACCCGGCCCTGGGCTATGCCGCCGACCTGCTGGTGCGCGCCGGTGCCACTGTGATGTTTTCCGAAAATACCGAGGTGCGCGACGGTGTCGACCAGCTCACCTCGCGCTGCGCCAGCCCTGAACTGGCCGACGCCATAATCGCCGAAATGGATTGGTACGACGCCTATCTGGCGGCGGGCATGGTGGATCGCAGCGCTAACACCACCCCGGGCAACAAAAAGGGCGGCCTGTCCAATATTGTCGAAAAGGCCATGGGCTCGATTGTTAAATCCGGCTCCTCGGCCATAGTCGGGGTGGTCTCCCC
>CBIMZH010000114.1:0-7602 GCA_966248255.1 uncultured Cellvibrio sp. | reverse complement strand
CAGGCGTAGAGCGGGCCTTTAAAACCGGCGGCGTCGCACAGGGCTTTGTGGAATTGGAACTGCAAAATAAAGCTTAAAAAGTAGCGGGTGTAAGGCGTGTTGGAGGCTATGTGGTACTTGGAGCCAGCATCGAAGTCGGCCTCGCTGCGCGCTACCGGTGGGCGAATGCCCTGGTATTGGGTGCGCAGTTGCCACCAGGCTTTGTTGTAGTCCTCGGGTTTTATTTGCCCAGAGAATACCTGCCAGCGCCATTGATCAATTAACTTACCAAAAGGCAAAAAGGCGATTTTATTCAGCGCCAGTTTCATCTGCTGATTTATCACCGCTTTATCGCTGGTATCGGTTTTTTCGACAAGACCAATGGATTTTAAATAGCTGGGGGTAATGCTCAGGGTAATAGTATCGCCAATGGCTTCGTGGAAGCCGTCGTGAGCGCCGTTTTGAAAAAGCATTGGCTGCTGGTTGTAGGCTAGGTCGTAGTAGATGTGGCCCAGCTCGTGGTGAATAGTTTCAAACTCTTCTTCGTTAGGCACTATGCACTGCTTGATGCGCACATCCTCTTTGCCATCCATAGTCCAGGCGCTGGCATGGCAGACTACCTCGCGGTCGCGCGGTTTGGTGAGCATGGATTTTTGCCAGAAGCTTTCCGGCAATTGGCGCAGGCCCAGGGACATAAAAAAGCCTTCGGCAATTTTGGTAATCTCCACCGCCGATTTATTTTGTTTTACCAGCGCACCGGTAATATCCAAATCGCCCACACCAGGGTAAGGCTGCACCAGATCATAAATATTGCCCCAGGTCTGGCTCCACATATCGCCCAGCAGTTGCGCGGGAATGGGTTGATCCAGGGGCACCTTATCGGCGCCGTAAACCTGAGATAAATCGCGGCGCACTTTACAGTGCAATTGCTTGTACAGCGGCTCTACCTGGCCCCACAAGAGCTCCACTTCCGGGGCAAACTCATCGGTGGGCATATCGTAGCCGGAGCGCCAGGAATCGCCCAAATCTTTAAAGCCATAGGCTTGTGCGCCCTTGTTGGCCAGCTCGACAAAACGCTGGTAATCCTTGCGGTAAGTGGGCGCAACCGTCCGCCAGCCGGTCCAGGCATCCACCAACTCATCGTAATTGCGGCTGGTGGCCAGCACCTCGGACAACTGCTCCAGGTCGCGGCAATTTTGTTTGCCGTTCTCGTCTTTGCAGTATTTACCTGAGCCATAGGCGCCTTCCATTTTGGTGGCTATGGCGGCGATTTCTGCGCGATCTTCTGCCGAATCTGGCGGCAGCAACGTTTGACCTTTGGTGAGATTGGCATAGGCCTTGGCGGTAGCGGCCGACATAGGCTGGTTAAGATACTGGCGCGCTGCCAGCAGTTGCGCCTTGTTAACCTCAAGCATTTTTTCCGAGGCTTTAGTCGCCAGCAAGGCGGTATCGTCATTGATATAGGTGACGTAAACCCACTGGGCGGCGTTCAGCTCTTTGCTTAAATCCTCGTACTGCCGGTTAACATCGGCAATAAATTCATCCACGGATTGACTGCTGGCCGAGGAACTTGTCGCTGAACTATTGGCAAGTGCACTATTGGCAGGTGCACTCGCATCATTGCAGCCTGCCAACACAGCCAGGGACGAGGCAATCAAAACGCTTAATAATTTTTTCGCTTGCATGGTTAAAAGTCCTGAGCCTTAGCCAATTAATTAATGCCTTTCATACCTTTTTTAAGGAAAGGCGAAATCAGCAACATAAATACCCCTACCCCTATGCCCACCCACATAAGGCTGGAAAATAAATGGCTGTAGGATTGAATGGCCGCAGCACCTGTAACATCGCCGGTATTATCCAGCGCAGCAATTTTGGACAGGCGCGCCGCCAGGGTTTCGGACAGCGAGGTAGCGACAAACCAGGTACCCATACTCACACTTACCACGCGGCCAATGGAGAGCTTGGTTACTGCAGACAGGCCAATGGGCGACAGGCAGAGCTCGCCAAAACTGTGGAAGAAATAGGCGAGCACAATCCAGATAAGCGCCACCTTGCCTGAGGCATCCGGGTGCTGGGCGCCGTACACCAGCGCACCAAAACCCAAGCCAGCTTGAATAATGCCCAAACTGAATTTTACCGGTGCACTGGGGTTGAGATTGCGCTTGGCCAACCAGGGCCAGAGAATCGCCAGGGGCACAGAGAGCAGCATAATAAACGCCGGGTTGAGCGCCGCTACCTGACTTGCGCCCAGAGTAAAACCGAGGACTTCGCGATCTACGACACGATCGGTAAACAGGGTCATGGAGCTGGAGGACTGCTCAAACAAGGCCCAGAAAACTATGGTGGAGACAATTAAAATCATCAGCACCAGGGTGCGTGAAAATTCCACCGAATAGTGAAACTTGTAGCCCCAAGCGATAAATACCAAAAGGCCGATAATCAACCCGTAGGAAAAGGCTTCAGCGGTTTCCGGGTCCACCGCCAGAATCCCCTCTTTGGCAAAAATTGCCGCTACGCCCAGGGCGACAACCGCAACAGCCAAACTCAGCACCGCGGTTTTGGATTGACTGAGATCTACATGCAGCATGGAGTAAGCGAGTATGCCCACTATGCCCATCAGCAGAAAAATATTTTGCGTAATGTGCACCACCGGCTCGTGCTGCACCAGCAGCCAGATAATGACCATAGTGGGCAGAGTCGCCAGGTAAATAGCCTGCTCGCGATTAAAAATTTTTAGCCAGGGCGTTTGCAACCATTGCGGGTCCGATGCCTCGGCAAAGCCGCGCAGGTATTTTTGCCCCCAGGCAAAAGTGGCCAGGCCAAACAACATACCCACACCAGCCAAACCAAAGCCGTATTTCCAACCATAGGTTTCACCCAGCCAGCCGCAGGTGAGTGTGGCGATAAAGGCTCCAACATTTATGCCCATATAAAACAGGGTAAAGCCAGAGTCGCGACGCGGGTCATTTTCGCTGTAGAGTTTGCCCACAATTACCGAAATATTCGGCTTTAAAAAACCTACCCCGGCAACAATAAAAGTTACTGCCAGGTAAAACACATTAAGCGCCGTTGTGTCTCGCTGAGTCACAGCTTGTGTGAGCGTGGTACCGGCAGTGATGATGGAGCCGTCGGGCATAGTTAAATCGTGAGTAAGCAAAGTGCCGGCGGCATAGTAAGCCGCCTGCTCGCCCTCCACCGCCATTAACAAATGGCCGATACACAGAAGTATGCCGCCAAACATAACCGCGCGGCGGGTGCCCAAATAGCGGTCGGCAATCAAGCCACCGATAACCGGCAGCGCGTAAACCAAACCGGCATAGGCGCCCAGCACATCCAAGCCGGCGGCATCGCTAAACAAGTGGTATTTGGTTAGATAAAGCAACAGCAGAAATTTCATGCCGTAAAACGAAAAGCGCTCCCACATCTCGGTGGCAAAGCAAATATACAGGCCCTTGGGGTGGCCGAGGAAATCACCTGTGTCTGGCAGCTTGTTCATATTATTCCTGCATAGCTAATAAGGTTGAGCTGATTACAACCCGATTGTCAGATTCGCGCAATAAAAAAACGCCTTCGCCTTTTTACCAGTCACGGGTAGCAGGCGAAGGCGTTTCGCTGGTCAGGCGGTTAACGCAGGATTAGAAACGCGCGTTAATGCCCACAAAGCCGGAGCGACCCAGTGGATCATAGGTAGCTGGGTAGGTGTTACCGGAGTTTTCGGCGGTGCCACCATACTCAGTACCGACAATTGGCGGTTGCTTGTCGAGCAGGTTGTTGATACCTGCACGCAGAGTCACATTGTCGGTCAGCTCATAGGCCGCAAACAGGTCGAAGTAGTTGAAGGCTTCGATGCTTGGCTTGGCGAAATCGGACGCATCAGCACCGCGCAGTGCAATCGCATCCTGCTTAAGACCGCTCAGGTACTTCCAGCGCAACTGCATGGTCAGGTCGCCATAAGTCCAGCTGGTGGTTTGCACAAAGCGCCATTTTGGATCGGGGCGCAGACAGGTTGAACCTACCAGGCCAGCGCAATCGTAGGACTCAAACACATCAGCATCCTGCTGGATATTTTCCATAACGTGAGTGATATCCATGCGCAGGTTGATATCGCCGTATTTTTCCATTTCAACACGGTAGTTAGCGGAGATATCCACACCCTTGGTGTGCTTTTTACCGGCGTTGATTACCGAGGCATCTACACCTGTCTCAGTACCACCAATCAAACCACCGGTGATGGGGTTGCGGTGAACCAGTGAACAGAAGGTGCCGTTGGGATCTTTATCCAGCAGGTAGCAGCCATCGATAATGCTCTGCTCAGTCAGGGCAACAATGACGTTATCAATTTTGATGTCGTAATAGTCTACCGACAGAGTCAGCGGCAACTCGCCTGGGGTATACACAAAACCTGCAGTTAAAGTGTCAGCTTTTTCCGGTGACAGGTTGGGGTTACCACCGACATAGTTGTTGATCTGGCCAGCAACGACAGAAGTGAAAGCACCGGTTCTACCTGCAGGTACGCCAGTAGCTTCACACAGAGAGACCATGGATGGATCTGCTGCAGCTGCATCTTCCGCACAATAATCTACGTCCAGGTCACCGGTAGATGGGGTGCTGGGCAGACCAATTTCACGCATAGTGGGGGCGCGCACCGCGTGCTGGAACAAAGAGCGCAGACGCACTTCGTCATTAACCGCCCACTCGCCACCAAACTTCCAGCTCACATTGTTAAAGCTGTGGCTGGTGGTTTCGCCGGTGGTCACCGTGTTTTCATAATCAGCTGCGCGCACTGCGGCTTCCAGCGCAACACTCTTGGCAAAGCTGTAACCTTCCAAAACTGGAACACGCACTTCACCAAAGTATTCAGCTACCTGAATGCTGGCATCCACCGGCGAGCTGGAGCCATAACCAGGCGCATTGCCTTCGGCGTAGTTGGCGTCCGGGCGATTGCGCGCGGACTCATCGCGGTATTCCATACCCACAGCAAAGCCAATTGGGTTAGTCGCAGAGGGCACAGTCAGAGGTGTTTCACCAGACACAGAACCGCCAAAAATAGATTGCTCAGTGTTGTTGGTTTCCACCAGATCCAGGCGCACATAATTAGCCATGTCGGCCGTGATGGTGCCAGCACCAAAGGGGTTTACAGGTACGCAACCACCGCTTGGATCAGAACAAACAATTTCACCGGTATTTGCATCTTTAACGGCGAGCATGCCCTGTTGGAACTTGGCGTAGTTAAAGTCGTTAAGGAAGTTTTGCGTACGTGATGTCAGACCACGCTGACCAAACACTTCCCAATCCAGGCTGTCATTAATTTTACCGCGCAGACCGGCAACAAATTGCATGGTGGTGTTTTGGAATTCCGAATCGCGCGTGCCGAGCTCCACTAAACGACGGCCCATGGCCACATCAACATAGCCATCATTTTGTGCAGCGCCAGATTCAGCTGCATCCAGCTCCGCCATCAATGCCTGATCGGTTGCACTGAGGAAAGCGTTGTCCACATTGATTGAGAAGGGGAAGAAGAAAGTACCTGAAGGCGCCTGTACGGTATTCACCTGGTTGTTGGCCAGAGAGATGCGCGAGAAGAACTCGGTATCGTCGGTCAACTGATAGTTGGCAATTACTGTACCCGTGTATTTTTCTTGCGGTGCAAGCAGCAGGTTGTACGGGTTGAAGTTGAACATTTCAACGTTGGTGCCCAGGTTGCCAGCGGCATCAAATTGCAGCGGATCATCGGCGCCAGCGCCCAGCGTTGGTGAATCTATGGCAGTAAAGATGGTGCCATTAGGGTGAGTCGGGCTACCGCCACGCTCAAGTGCGTTATCCAATTGGAACTCGGAATAGCTGCGCGCACCTTGATACACCGCTTCGCGGGTGCTGTAGGAGAAGTTAGCAACAATATTGCCCTTGCCACCATCAATATCGCCACCAAAAGTCAGGCTGAAATCTTTGGTTTTGCCATCGTTTTCAAACGTCGATGAGGTAGATGCATCAAACTCCACACCGGAGAAGTGCTTCTTCATAATAAAGTTAACCACACCGCCAATGGCATCAGAACCGTACACAGCAGAGGCACCACCGGTTACAACTTCCACGCGCTCAATCAGCGCGGTGGGGATCATACTCAGGTCAACCAGACCTTGGTAGTCGTAGGGGGTAAAGCGTTTGCCATCAACCAGCACCAGGGTGCGCTGCTCGCCCAGGTTGCGCAGGTCTACAGTGGCGGCGCCGTCGTTACCATTGTTGGTATTGGAACCCACTGCTGCAACAAAGCGCGGGTCATTGCGTAAAAATTCTTCTGGGTTGACTGTGTTGGCAAGCTTCAATTCTGCAGCCTCGACCACTGCAATTGGGCTGTTTGAAGTCAGGTCATTACGTTTAATGCGTGAACCAGTCACCATTACTTCTTCAACGCCAACCTGAGCGCCGGCAGCGGACTCCTGTGCAATTGCACCTACAGAAAGAGTGGCCAGGGCGCCGCTAAGACCCAATGTAATTGCACGAACAGCCGTCGCTAATTGATGCTTATTAGTCATGTATTTACCTTAAAGTTTGCAGTAAGAATTAAAAACACAAAAGATGAACACTGCGCGCAAATAATGCGCAGCGGTTATTTATCCGGCGTGTTTTCCTAATTGATAAATAAAACCTCAAGCTTTGCTTGTCGGTTTTCAACAACTCTCCCTGCAATTGGTCTCCATAGAATTTTTGCGCTCTTGAAGTATTTTTTAACCAGCAACTTAAAATTCAATTTTTGTTTGAACTTTTTACACAGCCGATCGTCAAACGTTTAACTTCAAAAACACTAGTGGCCAACATTGCGGTTTTTATGCCAACTTTATTTTTTAGGTAATTTTTTGTTTTTGGCACAACTAAAGAGCGAGCGAAAGCGGCATTAAAAAAATGCAATTGGGTGTGTCGAGTTTTAGCGTAAATTTTTGTTTAGATAATTTTTATCTTCACCAATCTAGAGCAAGCCTAGCACCAATTTAAAACACTCATATCCAAAACAGGGCAAACATTTATATTCATTTTTAATAATTTTTTTTGGAAAAAAATAAAAATGAAATATGCAAAATCATCCCCGTACAAAATTCATTCATCGCCATGTGGGCGATCAAAAAGCAATCCACCAAAGCTGGAATACTAATACAGCAAACACCCCATTGGCACACAAATCAACATTGATTTTAGTCAATGCATACGTATTCATAAGCCGCCTAGATCAGAATCGCGACAGACCGCTCAAATTTTGACGAGAAAAATATTTGCCTCTAGGAGACTAAAAAACAACAACCTAAAAAGCAGGGGCTAAAAAAAGCCGATGTCTAAAAAACAGCCAGGCTTGCGACCAAAATAAGCGGCGAAATGCAGGCACAGGATCGCCCCGGCAAATTAAAGAGACGGCAGAAACGAGATAAGAACCTAAAGAAAGGAAAAAACACAAAAAGTGAAAAAGATGCAATATGAAACAAGCGCAAGGCCACTGCCCCATCAGCTTATAAAATTAACCAAACAATTGTGGATTTAACTGCGCAATTGACTCTATCAACAGATCCGGTGTGACTGAGGATTGAGCAAAATAGCCCTGGCGAAATTTACCGGTTTTAACCAGCACGCCGCGAA
>CBIMZH010000113.1:0-7680 GCA_966248255.1 uncultured Cellvibrio sp. | reverse complement strand
ATTCTGCTCCCAAAGCAGACGCGCTACCGGACTGCGCTACACTCCGAATCAAAACGTTGTGCGTTTCAAGTGGTGCGCATAATACTGGTGAGACCCATGCTCGTCAACGAAAAAAATACAACAAAATAAAATAATTAGCGCATTTAGCTGCTTTCTGATCAGCTTGATTAGAGGCTAATCAGCTGAGCGATTCAGCTCTTGTTTGTCGCCCTGCAGCTGGTCAGAATACCTGCAAGTTTTTCCCGGAGACGCACATGCACGATAAAAATCTAGCCGCTTCAATGAAATTGGGTATGCGCCGCCTGGCGTCAGGTGTTTGTGTACTGTCCGCTCGCCTGGGTGAGGACGATGATTTTGCTATGACAGTGTCATCCGTAACCTCGGTCTCCGACTCACCACCTTCTTTACTGGTTTGTATAAATCAGCAGGTATCCAAGCAGGCGCATCTCTCAACCCCTGGGTGTCGTTTCGCTATTAATGTACTGGGTAGCCAGCATCAGGATGTTTCCAACCTTTGTGCCGGTCGCGCACCCGAGCAACATAGATTGTCCGTTGGTGACTGGGCGGTGGTTAACGACTGCCCAGTGTTGGTCGATGCCCAGGCAGTCTTTCACTGCGAGGCAGATAAAATAGTCACTTACGGCACCCATCATATTGTGGTGGCCAAAATTATTGGCGTCGATGTCAGCGATCAGGCTGTGGCGCCTCTAATCTATATGGATGGTGCTTACGGCAGCTTTATTCGCGATTGACCGGCATCTTAAGCTTGCTCTAATTGCGTCAAGTTTTTGTACATTTAGCCTATAGTCGATGTGACAAATAGATGTCAGTTGTGATTCAAATTGAAGCGCAAATTCAAAACATCTTTGCCTTGCATTGTGAAACTTTCGTGTCTACCGGCCCTTTCGGGTTAAGAGTCACTAACCTTTTATGCACATCTTCGGAGCTTGCGTGAGCATCTTGGCTGGTAATTAAACAAAAGCTTCATTTTGTGTGCTTTTTGCCGGTGAAAAATATGTAACATATTGATTATTAAGGAAAAAAATCAATAGATCAAAAATTGATCATTTTGACAGAGGGGTAGATTTTATAAGGCTCGGAGGCAGTTTCCCAAAATCTATCCACTAAGTTATCCACAGAAAATGTGGACAAAAGTTTAATGAACTATTTTGTGCAAAATAGTTACAAATTGAATGTTAAGTGTATTCAAAATTGGTAACACCTTGGGGAATACCTGGGGTGTTGAGTGAAAATTGGACAGGTATATGAATAAAGTAATCAGAGTCGCAGTATTGGGTGGTGGCAGTTTTGGTACTGCCATAGCCAACATAGTGGCATCTAATGGTCATAGCGTGTATTTGTGGATGCGCTCTGAAGCTCAGGCGGAGCAGTGTCGCCAAAATATGGAAAACACTCGTTATCTGCCCGGCTATAAATTAAGCCCGAGTTTGAATATAACCGCTGACCTGGAAACCGCCGTTAGTGACTGCGAGCTGGTGTTTGTCAGCATTCCCTCTCACTCATTCCGCAGTGTCTGCCAGCAGATCAAACCCTTCCTGCGTCAATCCGCTGTGGTGATAAGCACTGCCAAAGGCATAGAGCCTGAAGGCTTTACCCTGATGAGCCAGGTATTGGCTCAGGAGCTGCCCGAACACAAAGTGGGTGTTTTGAGCGGCCCTAATTTTGCCAAAGAAATCGTGCAGCAGCAGCAAACCGGCACTGTGGTGGCAAGCGAAGATGATTCGGTGATCAATCTGGTGCAACAGGTGCTTAGCTCGCAGAGTTTCCGCGTGTATGCCAACCACGACTGTTACGGCGTGGAACTGGGTGGGGCGCTAAAAAATATCTATGCCATTGTCTGCGGTATGGCTGCAGCGCTGGGGGCCGGGCACAACACCCAGGCGATGTTGTTGACGCGCAGCCTGGCGGAAATGGGGCGCTTTGCTCAGTTTATGGGGGCAAACCCCATGACCTTTTTAGGCTTGGCAGGTGTGGGGGATTTGATCCTCACCTGTACGTCGGACATGAGCCGTAATTATCGCGTGGGTTTCGCCTTGGGTCAGGGTAAAAAGCTTGACGACATAGTGGCAAATTTGGGGCAGGTGGCCGAGGGCGTTAACACCCTGCGTCAGGTAAAACAAAAGGCTGATGAAATGGGCGTGTATATGCCTTTGGTTACTGGCCTTTATGCTGTGCTCTTTCAGGGCAAGGCGATCTCGGAAGTTGCTCGCGGCTTGATGATGGGCGAGCAAAGTCATGACGTTGAATTTATTCACTCCCCCAACTAGAGGATTCGATATGGACAATGAACAACTCAAATCTAATCTCACCTCCAGTAAACATTGGCTGCGATTGATTTTTATGTTGCTGTTTGCCGCTGTGTTGCAATTGGCAAGTTTGGTTATGTGGGTTCTGGTTGCAGCGCAATTTTTGTTTTCGTTAATTTCCGGCGAAGATAATTCGCAGCTGCGTCGCTTTGGTGCCTCCTTGTCTGCTTATATTTTTGATGTGTTGAAATTTTTGACTTACAACAGCGAAGAAAAACCTTTCCCGTTTGCGGACTGGCCGGAAGCGCCCGCCGCTGCGGAAAAGTCTGAGCAAAATCCCCAGTAGTATTCAGGCTTCCAAGTTAAGGGAGGGGGCTATGCGAATTTATATCCTGCGTCACGGTCAGGCGGAGCCGCAACAAACCAGCGATGAAGCGCGCAAGTTAACTGCCAGAGGGCAGGCGGACACGCGCGCGGTATTGGATAGACGCAGCGGGTACATGCAAGGCGTCGCTAAAATATTTGCCAGCTCTCTGGTTCGTGCGCAGCAAACCGCCGCTATTGCCACTGAATATTTTCCCGGTCTGGCGCTTGAAACTACCGACTTTTTAATTCCCGAGGCCGATCCCGCCAAGCTTTATCAGTGGCTGCAGCAGCTTCCTGACAATCTGGATGGGCTGTTACTGGTTAGTCATCAGCCATTGGTAGGGCGGGTGGTAAATCAATTGTGCGCGCAAGGCGAAGGCTACTATCCCATGGGGACCAGCTCGCTGGCTGCACTGGATACTGAAATTGCCGCACCAGCCATGGCCGAGCTTCTGTGGTTAGAGCATGCGCATTAAACGGGCGATGTTATGGCCAGTGTAAAAGCACGGGAGCTTAGTTTTAGCGTTAATGCTATGGAGTTGGCGGCCCAGGCTTGGGGTGATGAGCAGGGGCTGCCAGTGCTGGCCTTGCACGGCTGGTTGGATAACAGTGCGAGCTTTGATTTTTTAGCGCCGCGTTTATCAGGTTTAAATCTGGTTGCGCTGGATATGGCGGGTCACGGTCAAAGCAGCCACCGGCCAGGTGTGGGCGCCTATAGTTTTTGGGATGACATCCAGGATATTTTTGCTGTTGCCGATGCACTGGGTTGGCAGCAGTTTTACCTGCTTGGACACTCCCGCGGAGCAATTATTGGCGCGCTGGCGGCGGCCAGCTTTCCTGAGCGAATACTCGGCCTGGTGATGCTGGAGGGCTTGTTGCCCGAGCCCTTACGTGCGCAGGATGCGCCAACCCAATTGGCTAATGCGCTTAAGGGGCTCAAGCTTCAGGCAAATAAAACCCCCAGTATTTACCCCAGTCTGGATATGGCAATTAGTGCTCGCGAGCGCGGCATGTTTCCGCTCGGGCGCCAAGCGGCCGAGGCAATTACCCTGCGCGGTACCAAAGCGGTAGCTGAGGGTTATTGCTGGACTTCGGATCCAAGATTATTGGCGCCCTCGCCACTGCGCCTGTCGCGCGAACAGGTGGATGCCTTTGTGGGCAGCCTCGCGGTGGCCAACCTGTTAATTCTTGCCGCCGAGGGATTGCCCAAGCTCTATGCCAATTACCTAAATGAACTGGCGCGTTTTAAGCAAATCAACATGCAACTTTTAGCGGGCGGCCACCATTTGCATATGGAGGCGCAAGCGCCCGAGGTGGCGGAAAAAATTCAGCATTTTTTCGCCAATTTTATTTATGCCGAAACAGGGCGCTAGCATCATGGCTTGGTGTTGGCACAGCGCATGGATATTGATGTTGCTGGGCCTAAGCAATGTTTATGCGGATAATTTGCCGCGAGAATTGCGGCTGGAAGCTGCCCCCTTGGTCACCGAGGAGAAGCAAGCTAGTCGCGTGGATTTTGCTGTGGGCGCTCAGATAAAAACCAAATCGGGTTGGTCGCCCGAGCGCCGCTTGCATTTGGCTGGTCGCCTCGATCAGATTATTTACCGGGTACCTGCAGCGAATGTAACGCAAACATGGACAGCTGCAGTGCAGCAGCTCAAGGAATTGGGTGCGCGTGAACTGTTCAGTTGTGCCGGTGCCGCTTGCGGTAGTGATAAGGCCTGGGCACTGGGGCACTTTCACTCTGAGCTGTTGTTAGGGCGGCCCAGCTATCAACGTTACAGCGCTTATCTGCTCGATGAAAACCAGTATTACGCAATTTACCTCTCGCGCTTATCCAATAAGCCAGCCGCTGAGTACCGTTTATTGGTGCGGCGCATAGTCAATTCGGCCAATTAATTTTTTGCACTAATTTGGCTGTCGTAAACAGATAGACACAATCTTTCGCTATAACCCCATGTCTACAAAATTCATCGGGCGCGAGGTTGGTCCATGGCTAGCATTCAATTAATCGGATTGCGTCAAACGCTCAGATCGCTTCAACAGCTGAAGCTGTGCAAACTTTTATCGCTCGCAGTTTTGTGTCTTGGGGTCTTGGTAGTTAGTGACGAACTTTGCGCGGCTGAGCCTCCTGCCAAACCTCTGGAGATGAACGGTGTGGCTGCCTTTGCTGAGTTGGGAGAGGAGCAATTCCTCGGTGCCTTTTTTACCGATCATCCCGGTGCGCCGGCCATCACCCAGCTGGTTACCAGTCGCGATATGCGTATGGAATTTAAAGTGGTCAATGCCAAGGGGTTTAGCAAGCGTCGTCTGGATCAGCTGTGGCAGGAAGGTTTGGCCATTAACAGCTCGCAGGAGCAATTGGCTGCTAAGGCCGAGGCCATCGCCAGCTTTATCGATATGGTTAAGGGCAACCTTGAACTGGGCGACCATTTGGTTATTGAAAGTCGTGGCGGGCGAGATTTGTATCTCTGGCTGAACGAGGTGCAGTTGGGCCACATTCGTGACGATCAGCTGTTCAATATGCTGCTGGCCACCTGGATTGGCCGGGTTTCCCTGTCTTCAGAGTTTCGCTCTGGTTTATTAAATTTTACGCAGATGGACCGGTCATTAAGTGAGCGCTATTTGCATCTGCTGCCTGCGCCCGGGCGCGAGGTTGTGGTGAGAACCTGGCGCCAGCAGGCGAGGCAACAGTTAAAGGATACCGCCGGAACTGGCCTAGCGCAGCAGGGATAAAAACTCATTGCGGGTAGCCTGGCTGCTGCGGAAGCTGCCGAGCATGGCGGAGGTTTTCATCGAGGAGTTTTGCTTTTCAACGCCGCGCATCATCATGCACATGTGTTTGGCTTCAATAATTACCCCCACACCTGAGGCGCCGGTGATTTCCTGCACACACTGGGCGATTTGCACCGTCAGCTGCTCCTGAATCTGCAGGCGGCGGGCGAACATATCCACTATACGCGCAACCTTGGACAGGCCCAGCACCTTGCCGGTGGGGATATAGGCCACATGGGCTTTACCGATAAAGGGCAGCAGATGGTGTTCGCATAAAGAGTAGAGCTCTATGTCCTTCACCATAATCATTTCATCGGAATCCGAGGGGAAGAGGGCGCCGTTAACTACTTCATCCAGGGTTTGGTTGTAGCCGCGAGTCAAAAACTGAAAGGCCTTTGCGGCGCGCTCAGGGGTGTCCACCAGCCCGGGGCGGGTTAAGTCTTCGCCAACACTGGCAATAATGCTCGCAAAATGTTCTTTCATTGCTTAATCCTCAAACGTGGGCGACACCGGTCCGCCAAAATCAAAACGCCAGTTTACCGCTTTCGCCGCAATTGGCGAAAACTAAAATCCGATAAACAGGTAGAATAGGCGCCTTTTCCTGGCGAGAGGCTGTTGGCGTGAGTGACTACCTGAAGGTTTGCGACGAACTGTTTACCATCCGCGATTTTTTGCGCTGGGGGGCTAGTGAGTTCACTGCGGCCAATTTGTTTTACGGTCATGGCACCGACAACCCCTGGGATGAAGCTGAAATCCTGGTGCTCCACGCCCTGCATTTGACCCCGCCGCTGGCCAACGAATGGCTGGATAGCCGCCTGACGCGCAGCGAGCGGGAAAGGGTGGTGGAGAACCTGGCGCGCCGTATTGAGGAGCGTATTCCCGCCGCTTATATCACCGGCCAGGCCTGGTTTGCCGGACTGCCCTTTTCGGTGGATGAGCGGGTGCTGGTGCCTCGCTCACCTTTAGGGGAGTTGATCCAAAAGCGCTTTGAGCCTTGGTTGATTCAATCTCCGCAGCGCATTCTCGACCTCTGCACTGGCAGCGGTTGTATAGGTATTGCCTGCGCTTACGCCTTCCCCGAGGCGGAGGTTCAACTCAGCGACATCTCCTTCGATGCCCTGGATGTGACCTGGGAGAATATTCAGCGGCACGACCTGGAAGACAGGGTTTTTGCGCTGCAATCCGACCTGTTTGAAAACCTGCAAGGCCAGGTGTTTGACCTGATTGTCTCCAACCCGCCCTATGTCGATGCCGATGATATGGCCAGCCTGCCGGATGAGTATCACGCAGAGCCTGAGCTGGGGCTTGCCTCTGGCGAGGATGGTTTGGATTTCACCCGTCAGCTATTGGTTCAGGCGGCGGATCATTTGACCGATGCAGGTTTGTTAATTGTAGAAGTGGGCAACTCCTGGGTTGCACTCAAAGAGGCCTTCCCCGAACTGCCCTTCACCTGGGTGGAGTTTGAGCGCGGTGGCCACGGCGTGTTTATGCTCACCAAAATGGATTTGCAGCTGGCGCGCGACAAAGGGATTTTATAATGTCGCAGGCTGTGCGCCTCGCGTATAATCCCGCCAACTTTTTCCCTGGGCTAATTGTGTAGCTCATTTTTTGTTCTAGAGAAGCTTATGTCTGGCAACACTTACGGAAAACTTTTTACGGTTACCACCTTTGGCGAGAGCCACGGTCCGGCCCTTGGCTGCATAGTGGATGGCTGCCCTCCAGGGCTAGAACTGAGCGAAGCGGATATCCAGATCGACCTGGATAGACGCAAGCCGGGTCAATCGCGCTTTACCACGCAGCGCCGCGAAGCTGATGAAGTGAAAATTCTCTCCGGCGTATTTGAAGGTAAAACCACGGGCACGCCTATTGGCATGTTGATCGAAAACACCGATCAACGCTCCAAGGATTACTCCAATATCAAAGACCAATTCCGTCCGGCTCACGCCGACTACACCTATATGCAAAAGTACGGTGTGCGCGATTATCGCGGCGGCGGTCGCTCCTCGGCGCGCGAGACAGCCATGCGTGTAGCAGCTGGCTCAATTGCCAAAAAATATCTCAAAGATTTCCATGGCATTGAAGTGCGCGGCTATCTGTCGCAGCTTGGTCCTATCGCCATTGAAACTGTGGATTGGGATCAAATCGAACAAAACGCCTTCTTCTGCCCGGATGCCAGCAAGGTGCCAGAGTTGGAAGAGTTTATGAAAGCGCTGATTAAAGATGGCGATTCCATAGGCGCGAAAATTACTGTGGTAGCCACCAATGTTCCGCC
>CBIMZH010000112.1:0-7743 GCA_966248255.1 uncultured Cellvibrio sp. | reverse complement strand
TGCTTGCTGCCTTCGCGCAGCGAGTTGTAAAACTTGCTCGCCCAGATTTTGGACAAATAGGTAGAGAAGCCGCCGACATTGGGCGAAATCGACATGTTGTTGTCATTGAGCACCACCAGCATATCGGTCGCTGTGTGGGCGGCGTGGTTGAGTGCTTCAAAGGCCATGCCCGCGGTCATGGCGCCATCGCCAATAATAGCGGCAACCTTGCGCTCGGAACCGGCCATGCGCGCACCTATGGCCATGCCTTGGGCGGCGCTGATGGAAGTGCTGGAGTGACCTACGCCAAAGGTGTCGTAGTCGCTCTCCTCGCGCTTGGGAAAACCGGACAGGCCTTCGGCCTGGCGAATGCTGAGCATGCGCTCGCGGCGCGAGGTGAGAATTTTGTGCGGATAAGTTTGATGGCCAACGTCCCACACCAGGCGATCATCGGGGGTTTCGTAGACATAGTGGAGGGCGATAGTCAGCTCCACCACGCCCAGACCAGCGCCAAAGTGACCGCCGGTTTGACCAACGCTATACAATAGAAACGCACGCAGCTCGTCTGCCAGTTGCGGCAGCTGTTTTTCGCTCAGGGCGCGCAGCTCGGCGGGCGAATCTATGCTGTCGAGCAGTGGCGTCAGCGGGCGGCTGGTGGGTATCTGGTTGTACATTGGCTAATGTGTCATCAAATTTCATGCGGTCGGCCATTGTAGGTGGCCGAGGGTCAATTTCCTAGCTAACTGAGGTTGATCGGGCGATTAATTGCCTCTTTCTACTATATAGCTGGCCAGCTGACGCAGGGGATCGGCGCTGGGGCCAAAGCTGCTGAGCGCGGCCAGGGCCTCGCGGTGCAGCTCGGCAGCCTTGGTGCGCGCGCCTTCCAGGCCTAAGAGGGCGACATAGGTGGGCTTGTTGCGCGCTATATCGGCGCCCTGTTGTTTGCCCAGGGTCGCTGTGTCGGCCACCACATCGAGAATATCGTCCTGAACCTGAAAGGCCAGGCCAATGGCGGCGGCGTAGCTGTCCAGCGCTGCCAGTTGTGCGCTGTTTGCGCCAGCGGCTGTTGCGCCCATGGCCACACTGGCGCGAATCAGCGCACCGGTTTTGTGTCTGTGCATCTGCTCCAGCTGGGCGAGGCCAATCTGTTTATCCACAGCGGCCAGGTCCAGCGCCTGACCCAGCACCATGCCCTCGGCACCCGAGGCCCAGGCCAGTAGGCGCACCAGTTCAATCCGGGTCTCGGCGCTCAGCGAGGCTTTGCTGAGCAGCTCAAAAGCCAGGGTTTGCAGTCCGTCACCGGCGAGAATGGCGCTGGCCTCATTAAAGGCGATATGGCAGGTGGGTTGGCCGCGACGCAGGTCGTCATCGTCCATGGCGGGCAGGTCGTCGTGCACCAGACTGTAGGAGTGCAGGCACTCAAGAGCGGCGGCGACAGGATCGAGCAGGGTCAAATCCGTGTCTGCATTAATAGCCTGGGCGGCGGCATAGGCCAGCACCGGGCGAACGCGCTTGCCGCCGTTAAACAGGCTATAGCGCATAGCGGCGCGCAGCTGGGTGCTGTCTTCGCCGAGAGGGAAGTAAAGGTTGAGGGCGGACTCTACCCGCGCCCGGCAGTCGCGGGCGTAAGCTGCAAACTCCAAGGTTAAACTCCCTCGTCAGTGTCGAAGGCTTTTAATTGCAGTTCCCCCTGCTGCTCAACCAGCTGGGTTACCTGCAGCTCGGCACTGGCCAGGCGTGCCTGGCATTCGCGGGTTAGGGCAATACCCTCTTCAAAGGCTTTGAGCGACTCTTCCAGAGTCATCTCCCCCTGCTCCATACGGGTAACCAGGGTTTCCAGGTTGTTGAGGGATTGTTCAAAATCGAGAGGCTTTTTTTTGCTGGCCATAGCGGGAACTCGCGGATCTTATAAAGGTGAGCAACTAACTTACGTCAGGCTGGGCAATAAACTTGGGCAATTATAACCGTCGCCGAGGGCGCTGCGGCGGAAAATTCATCCATTGGCAGGGGGCTTGTGAGATATTTCCTACAAAACTTACAGACAAATACCACTATTTTCTGACGTCTGAGTCAACAATAATGGCTTCATTGGGACGGGTTATAGGATATGACCCAACAGCAAGGACACTTAAGGAACCGCTGAACTCCACCAAGGTTAGGCTCTACATCCTGTAGTAAAAAGCCCTGATGACCTCCCTAAGTCATCAGGGCTTTTTTGGTTTTACCCATCCAATAATTACTTTTAAATGCAATTTCTCTGCACATTTCCGGTCAATAGCCTGCAAAGTCCAGCGTAAACGCTGTGCAAGTCTCAGTCTTGCCGCCTTATTTCACATTTTTAATAGCTATAGAGTACAATCCGGCGGCTTTGATAACCATAACGCACTAAGCTTAATGACAGAGTTTTAGGTGTGGCCTAGCCTGAGCTGGTTTTTCTGCGCCTGATGCTCAGGGCGAAATGCTGACCTTATCTAGCTTTAAGCCATTTGATGAGCTCAAAGGATTTTTCCGAAACCCATGTCAGTCACATCATCACAGACATCCATGTCGCAGGCTGCGCTTCAAGAGCGCGGGGCACAATTGGAGCAGGCGCTCAACCGCCTGGCTGCCCGGCTTAAGCTGGTGCCGCTCAAGGCGTGGCAGTGGCTTATTCGTCTGTTGCTGGTTATCTGGCTGTGTTCCAGCCTGGCTCAGCTGTTGTGGATGCTGGTGCCCAGCCCGCAAATTCCCCCGCCCGCCGTGGCCAGCCTGCCCGCCGCCAACTCGGCCAACACAGCAGGAAGCGAGCTGGCTATTAATATAGAACAACTTAAAGCACTGACTCCCTTTGGCGCGGCGCCCGTTGTGGTGGCCGATGCCCAGCCGCAACCCGAAGCCACCAACACTATAGAAAATGAAGCTTCAGACACTCAGTTGAATCTGACTTTGCGCGGTGTTATCGCCAGTAGCGACGAGTCGGCTGCGCGCGCGGTAATTACCGCCGGTGACAAAGCCGATGTCTATGCCATAGGTGACAAATTGCCTGTGGGCAACAACGTGACTCTGGCCAAGGTGCTGGAATTAAGGGTCATCCTTAATAACGGCGGCCGCTACGAGTCGCTCTGGTTGTTTAAAGATGACCCCAAGGCGCCCAAGCTTGGTGCCAGCTATACCCCGCCACCCAGTTCGGATATGCGCACTGCCGGGCACAGTAGAAAAGTATTTCAGCCATCACCGCGCGAAGCGGTTCAGCCGGTAGGCCCGGCGCCAGCCCCTGAAACTGACCCACATATGGCGGAGATGGGTAAGACCCTTGCCGATGTGGTGGCTATGAGTATTTATCGGGAAGACGGCCAGGTGGTGGGTTATAAAATTCGCCCCGGACGCAACGCGGAAATGTTTAATTCCCTGGGTTTGCAAACCGATGACATAGTGACTGCCGTAAATGGGGTACCTTTAACCAGCCCCGGCAAGATTATGGAAATCTATAAAAATATGAGCAATGCAACCTCTGCCAATTTGGAGATACGTCGCAGTGGCTCGGTAATTAATCTTGATGTAGTGCTCAACTGAAGTGAGGTTGTCTAGTGAACCGGTTTAAAGGTCCTCAAAACAAGATGCTCAAAGGTCTGCTGTTGCTGGCCATTATGTCCGCAGGACACTTGGCGCTGGCACAGGCACCCGCCGCTGCCGGCAAGCCCAATGAGCAGACCTGGACAGTCAACTTCAACGATTCTGATATTCAGGAAGTGATTAAATTTATCGCTGGCGCCACCGGCAAGACGATTATTATCGACCCCAAGGTGCGCGGCCCGATCAAGGTGATTAACTCCAAACCGCTCAACAGCAAAGAGTTGTACGAGCTGTTCCTCGCCTCTTTGGATATCTATGGTTTTACCGCCGTTGAGAGCGGCAACATAGTGCGCATTATCGCCAACCGCGATGCGCGCAATATGGCTATTCCCACTGAAAAAACTGTCTCTACTAAAGACGATTTATACATCACCCAGGTGATCCCGCTGAAAAATACCAGTGCGGCAAAAATCCTCGCGGCGCTGCGCCCGCTGGTTCCTCAGTACGGCCATTTAACGACCTACGAACCAAGTAACGCGCTGATTATTACCGACACTCGCGCCAACGTTGCGCGTATGAATGATCTGGTGAGACAACTGGATACTATTGGCGTAACTGAAACCGATGTGGTGCAGCTGCGCTATGCCAACGCCTCGGATGTAGTGTCCATGTTGACCCAATTGGAAAAACCGGATCCCAATCGCGGCTCCTCCACTTCACCGGCGATTATTGTTGCCGATAAACGCATCAATGCTGTGGTGATTAACGGCGATGACATGACCCGCCAGCGGCTTAAATTATTGATTGATGATCTGGATCGCCCCCAGTCGCGCAACTCCAATGTCCGTGTAGTTTATTTGCGCTACGCCAAAGCAGCTGATGTGGCCAAGGTGTTAAGTGGCATGCTGCAAAGTTTCTCTCAGGGAACCAAAGGCGCCGAGGGCGCAGCAGCCAGCGCCCAGCCAGCAGTGCAGGCGGACGAAGCCACCAACTCTGTGTTGATTACCGCTGATGTAAATACAATGGATACCATGTTGTCGGTTATCGACAGCTTGGATATTCGTCGTGCCCAGGTATTGGTTGAAGCGATTATCGCCGAGGTTTCCAGTACCGGCAGCAAAGAGCTGGGCATCGAGTGGATGTACCGCGACGACAAATACGGATTTGGTTCCACCACCAATGGCAGCAATGGTGTGTTGGGCAGTATTGGCAGTGCCGCCCTGGCGGCGAGCGACAAGAACGCCAGCTCGGATGACAAGGACACCGCGTTGGTGAGTCTTGCCTCGGGCCTGGCTGGGGTCGATGGTCAGGTATTTGGTTTTGGTCGCCTGGGTACTACCACCGACTTTTTGGCGGTGCTGAAAATGCTGCAGACCAGTAGCAAAACCAACATTCTGTCCACGCCCAATATTTTGATGACAGACAACACAGAGGCAACTATTTCTGTGGGTCAGCAAATTCCGGTTAAAACCGGCTCCTATGCCGCCACTGGCTCAGGTACTACCTCGGGCAGCATTGGCAGCCCCTTCACTACCTATAACCGCGAAGACGTAGGTATCAAGCTGGAAGTGACGCCGCATATTAACGAAGGCGATACAGTGGTGCTGGATATCAAACAGGAAGTATCCAGCGTACAAACTGAATCCGCCGATGGTTTTATTACCAACAAACGCGAAATCAATACGCAGATTTTGAGTGCCGATGGTGAAACAGTGGTGCTTGGCGGTTTGATTGAAGACAAGGTTGAGTCCGGCGAGCGCCGCGTGCCAATACTGGGCAGTATTCCGGTGCTGGGCCATTTGTTCCGCAGTCAATCTTCCAGCAAAGGCAAAACCAATTTGCTGGTATTTATTCGCGCGACTGTGGTGCGCGATGACAAGGTACTGACTGGCGCCACTGCGGAAAAATACCGTTTGATTCGCGAGCAGCAGGATGATTACCGTCGCAACCGCGGCCTGCTGGTAAGCAAAAAAGATGTACCCCAATTGCCGGATTGGAACAGCCTGCCGCACAAGCCCGACGCTGAGCCCCAGGCTGAAGACAAGTCCAAGGAGTAAGCTGTGAGCGAGCAGACGCTTAGCGCGCAAATAGCCGATTCACAACAGGCATTGGATGAGTCCCTGCTGCTGGCTGACAGCCTGGACCCGGCGGCGGCAAATGAGCAGGCCAGCCTGGAGCGACTGCCATTCAGCTTTGCCACCAATCACGGGGTGATGCTTGAATATCAGGGTGAGGGACGCAAGCCCAAAGTCATTTTCCGCCCAGGTATAACCCTGGATGTCTATCTCGAATTACAGCGCTTTTTAGGCGCCGAGTTTGAGATGGAAGAACTGCCCGCTGAAGATTTCCAAAAGCGTCTTACCCGCGAATACCAGAGCGGTGACGGCGCCGCGCAGCGCGCCGCGGAAGACCTGGGCAATGAATACGATTTGTCGTCCATGGCCGATGATCTGGCCGATCGCACTGACCTGCTCGCCGGTGATGACGATGCGCCCATTATCCGTTTGATTAATGCCATCCTCTCGCAAGCCGTGCGCGAAGGCGCCTCGGATATTCACCTGGAGCCCTTCGAAGATCGCGTCTCGGTACGCTTCCGTATCGACGGCGTACTCACCGAAGTGCTCTCGCCAAAACCCGAGTTGGCACCTGTACTGGTATCGCGCTTGAAAGTGATGGCGCGCCTGGATATTGCCGAAGAACGCCTGCCCCAGGACGGCCGTATTACTGTGCGTCTGGCGGGCCACGCGGTGGATATTCGTGTGTCGACTATTCCCTCGGCCTTTGGTGAGCGCATTGTATTGCGTCTGCTCGACCAGGCTGCCGGCCAGCTCAAGCTGGAGCAGCTGAATATGCCGCGCCATGTTATGGAGCGCTTTGGCAAAAACCTGCTTAAACCCCACGGCATTATTCTGGTGACCGGCCCCACAGGCTCGGGTAAAACCACCACGCTTTACGCCGGCCTCAGCCATATCAACACTCGCAGCCGCAACATTCTCACCATCGAAGACCCGGTGGAATATCTGCTGCCAGGTATTGGCCAGACTCAGGTAAATCCCAAGGTAGATATGACCTTTGCCCGCGGCCTGCGCGCAATTTTGCGTCAGGACCCGGACGTGGTAATGGTGGGTGAGATCCGCGACGGCGAAACCGCTGAAATTGCCATTCAGGCTTCGCTGACGGGGCACTTGGTGTTGTCCACTCTGCACACCAATACCGCGATTGGCGCGGTGCTGCGTTTAAAAGATATGGGCGTAGAGCCCTTCCTGCTCGCATCCAGCCTGGAAGTGGTTATGGCGCAGCGCCTGGTGCGCTTGCTGTGCAGTCACTGTAAAGAGCAGTACCTGCCCAATGAAGCCGAGCGCGACATGCTCAAACTGCCGGCGGACACCAAGATCTGTCGCCCGGCGGCCTCAGGTTGTAAGCACTGTAATCACCAGGGCTATCGCGGCCGTAAGGGTATCTACGAGCTGATCGAAGTTAACGAGCGCTTGCGTCACCTGATCCACGAACAGGCGGGTGAGCAGGAGCTGCTCGCCGAAGCGCGCAAACACAGTCCGTCGATCAGTGATGACGGCCGTCAGTGCGTTATCGATGGCATCACCAGCATTGAAGAAGTGCTGCGTGTCACCACCCAGTTGTAAGCCGGGGAGGGGACAGTGGGAGCCTATAGTTACAAAGCCCTGAATGAGGACGGCAAAACCGTCAAAGGTATACTCGAGGGCGATTCCGAGCGCCATATTCGCAGTCAGCTGCGCGCCAAAAAACTCAAGCCGTTGGAAGTTACCAGCTCCTCTGCCGAGGCTAGCGCAGTCAGCGAGTCCTCCGGTCTTGGTGGCTGGAGTCGCCGCCGTGCCGCGCGCCTCAATGTGCGTGAACTCAGCCTGATTACCCGCCAACTGGCCTCACTGGTTAAATCCGGCCTGCCGCTGGATGAAGCCCTGCAGGCCACCGCCAAACAGACGCAAAAACCCAATGTAAAACGCGTGGTGCTGCAGGTGCGCACCAAGGTGCTGGAGGGCTTTAGCCTGGCCCAGGCGATGGGCGAAAACCCCGGCGCGTTTAACGATATGTATCGCGCCCTGGTGCGCGCCGGTGAAGGCTCAGGTTACCTCAGCCCGGTGCTGGAGCGTTTGGCCGACTACACCCAAACCAGCCAGCAGCTGCAACAGCGCATCAAAATGGCGATGATCTACCCCATAGTTATGCTCTTTG